>JAZOSQ010000001.1:0-13420 GCA_045657245.1 Eubacteriales bacterium
GACTTTTTCGGAGATGAGATTGATCTCATCGGATCGTTTGATACGGTTTCGCAGAGAAGAATCGAGAACATCGAAACAGTTTCGATTATTCCTTGTAATGAATTGTTGGTTAACGATGAAACAAAAAAATCCATGCAAGACGAAATTCAAGGTCTTATTAATAATTTCGTTGGACCCGAAAAACGTCGTCAGGTGTTGTTAAGCGAACTTGCTTCGCTCGAAAGAGGCGATAAGAGTATTTTTGCCGATAAATATTTTTCACTTATATATTCACAAAAAGAAACACTTTTGAATTTGATGCCCGATGCGGTGAAAGTTCTCTTTGATTCGAAACGTATTGCTGAACGTGCAAAAGGATTTGCTTCTTCGACCGATGGTATGGTCGAATTCCTTGCGACTTCGGGGCTTTGCAGAATAAAGAATTGTAACGCATATTGCCAAAATGACGAATTGTTTTCTTCGTTCGGAAAACTTACAATTTCTGTTGATGCTTTCGAAAACTCGGGCGCACTTATTGGTGCTCGAGCATCTTATGGTATTACTACGAAATCAACAATGCAGATGACCGAAAACACCGATGTTTTCCTTGAAGATATCGAGTCATACGTTTCCGCATCGAGAAAGATTTTGGTTTTATGTTCGAACGAACATTCAGCTTCGGCGATGATAGAGCTTATAGGTGACGCGGGAATACCCGCATATCCGTATAACGGTGATTTATATGAATCTCGTGTTGCTGTAACAGCTATAAACGGTATGTCTGTAAAACATGGCTTCGAGCTTCAAAGAAGCGGATTCGTTTTATTGACCGACTATATGTCTTCGCGTCCTCGCGACGAAATGATGAATCGACGCAGAACAACAAAGCTTTCAAAAGCAGAGAAAATTGCTTCATATGCCGATCTTTCAATCGGAGATCTTGTTGTACACGTAAATCACGGAATCGGTCGTTATGAAGGGATTAAAAACCTTGTTTCTCAAGGTGTGTCGCGTGATTTCATCAAGCTTGTTTATGCTGACGGCGGTATACTCTATGTGCCTTGCGATCAGCTTGATATGGTAAGCAAATATATCGGTGCCGAAGGAACTAAACTCTCGAAAATGGGCGGCGCTGAATGGAAAAGAGCAAAGGCAAAAGCAAAAGCTTCTGCTTCAAATATTGCAAAAGAGTTGATAAAGCTTTATGCCGAACGTCGCAAGATGACGGGATATGCATTTCCGCCCGATGATGAGCTTCAAGATGAGTTTGAGGCGGGATTTGAGCATATCGATACTGATGCTCAATATCGCGCATCAAAAGAAATCAAAGAGGATATGGAAAACACATATCCAATGGATCGTTTACTTTGCGGTGACGTTGGTTTTGGGAAAACAGAAGTATCGCTTCGTGCTGTGTTCAAATGTGTTTTCTCGGGAAAACAAGCTGCGATTTTGGTTCCAACAACAATTTTATCGTTTCAACATTATAGAACAATTATTGAACGTTTCAGAGGTTATCCGGTAAAGGTTGGTATGCTTTCGAGGTTTGTAACTCCGAAAGAACAATCAGAAATTATTGCCGGATTACAAAAAGGTACGGTCGATATTGTTGTCGGTACACATAGACTTTTGCAAAAAGATATTGCTTTCAAAGATCTCGGTTTGCTTGTTGTCGACGAAGAGCAACGTTTTGGTGTAACACATAAAGAAAAACTCAAAGAGTTATCCAAGGGCGTTGATGTTTTAACGTTGACCGCAACACCGATTCCTAGAACACTTAATATGGCGTTGAGCGGTATAAGAGATATGTCTGTTCTTGAAGAAGCGCCGATTGACAGAGTTCCCGTTCAAACGTTTGTCCTCGAACATGACGAAGAAGTAATCATCGAGGCAATCAGAAGGGAATTAAGACGCGGTGGGCAGGTGTTCTATCTTCATAACTACGTTGATTCAATCTATTCAAAAGCAACAACGATAAAAAATGCCTTTCCGGACAGCAACGTTGCGGTCGCACATGGAAAAATGGATAAAGAACAGCTTTCTGACGTCTGGTCGGATATGGTTGACGGAAACATCGATATTCTCGTTTGTACAACGATTATTGAATCAGGTATTAACGTTCCGAACGCAAATACACTTATCGTCGAGGATGCCGACAGAATGGGACTTGCCCAACTTCACCAAATTCGAGGCAGAGTCGGAAGATCGACACGCAAAGCGTATGCCTATTTAACCTATCGCACAGGCAAAATCGTCAATGAAGTTGCACAAAAACGCCTTGAAGCAATAAGAGAATTCACAGAGTTTGGTTCCGGATTCAAAATCGCAATGCGAGACCTCGAAATCAGAGGCGCGGGCAACCTTTTGGGGGCCGAGCAAAGCGGACATCTTGAAGCAATCGGATATGATTTGTATATTAAAATTCTTGAAGACGCTATTAACGCGGAGAAGGGAATTGCACCTAAAGCCGAACGAAATTGTACGGTAGACATTAGCGTTGATGCGTTTATTCCCGAAGAATATATACCTTCGTTGACACTTCGTATCGACGTCTATAAAAAGATTGCGGCTGTATCTAATGAAAATGACAGCGACGATCTTATTGATGAGCTTAACGACCGATTTGGTGATATCCCGAAGACCGTAACGAATCTTATCGGAATTTCAAAATTGCGCAATACGTCGATTGAACTTGGATTTACTTCAATAGAGCAAAACGGACAAATTGTTAGTCTTTATAATCCCGAGATTAATATGGAAAAATGTGCGGTTCTCGCTTCCGAAGAACAGTTCAAGGGTGCTATTATGATATCCTTGGGCGGAAGACCGCATATTGCATATAGAATGAGGGAAAAAGAGACACCTTTGGCAGTTTGCGAAAAAATTATCGACAGATATTCAAATTTGACATAAAATTAGGTAGACAAATTCAAAAATATGTTGTATACTATTTTGAAATGTAAAAACCACTCCAATTTGAAAGGATATACAAAATGAAAATATTTTCTAAAATAATTTCCGTGTTCTTGTTGCTTGGGATGATTGTTGGTTGCTGTGCATGTGGCGGTGATACCAATACTGCATCAAATAACGGTCAGCCGAATGTTGACAAAGACAAGGCGGTTATCAGCTATGATAACTTTGCTTTGACCGAAGAGGAATATAGATATATTGCAACGTATGTTAAGAATGCAATAGTTTCTAACCAACAGTCATATTTATATCAGTATACCGGTCAAGTCTATGATGTTGATGATATATTGACTATGCCTGCTGCTGAAGGTACTGTTGCAGATTATATCAAAGCGCAGACGATCGAATTTGTTCAACAGATGCTGGTAATTGAAAAGCTCTGTTCTGATGCGGGATTGACAATAACGAATCAAACTGATATTGACAATATCAATGATTATATTTCCGACGTTGAATTCGCATACGGTGGTACAGATCTTTTTGAAATTGCATTAACTCGTCTTGGCTTTTCGAGAAGCGGTATTGAACGTTTCGAACGTTTCAGTATGCTTTATGAACTTTTCTATGAAGACCGTTATGGTGAAAATGGAAAAGCTCCCATAGATGCGAATACGATTAAGAAATATTTTGCTGAAAACTTTTATAAATATGATGGTTGCTTCTATTCATATGTTGACAGCGAAAAGGGCGAATATGTGAAATTTGATTTCGCTGATAATGAAATTAAAGAGTATTTCGACAAAGAGTATGTTAAGGTTCGTCATATTCTTTATAAGACCGTTGATGACGCCAATAAGGCTTTGAGTGATGACGAAAAAGCAACAAAGAAAGCCAAGGCTAAAGCAACTTTAAAAGCATTGAAATCCGGCGAAAAGAAGTTTGATGACGTGAAATCCGAAACCGAAGACAGTGGCTATGAATATCTTTTCACACGCGGTGATATGGTTGAAAATTTCGAAAAAGCATCTTTCGAAATGGAAATTGGCGAAATTAGACTTGTTGAAACCGAATATGGCTATCATATAATCGAAAAAATGCCAAAAACCGACGAGGACCTTAATGGCGTTAAGGATGATAAAGGTGAAACAAAAGGCGGCGTTAAATCCGATGTTATCATTGCTTTAAGCCAAAATAAAATCCGTGATGAAGCGCTTGAGCTTCTCGATCAACTCAATTCCGGTGAAGCAGATAAATATCCTGAAGAAGATAGCAAAAAATCCTACTATTCTTTGATGGAAACAGGCTTTGTTAATAAAAATGACACTACCTACAAAACTTTGATTGAGATTTTTGAAAAGCTCGAAATTAACAAATTTGTTGAAAAAGAATTTCCTTCTGACGGAACATATATTTTGAGAAAACTTGAACTTAAGGAAGACGATATTACTTCCGAAATCTACACTTCGATAGAAGAACAATTGGCTTCGGAAGCGTTCTCTGAATATATTAAATCACATTACGATAAAATTAATATCAATAAAGAACTTTTGGAAAAATTCGATGTAAGAACTCTTCCTTTGCTTGAAGATGAATTTTATCCCGAAGATTAAATGAGAGGTTAAAAATGACGATTCAACAGGTATATGATAATATAATGCGTGACGCTTTGAGCGTATATTCCGCAGAAGGTCTTAAAGATAAGCTCGAAAGCGGCAAAAAGTTGAAAATTAAAATGGGTGCAGACCCGAGCAGACCTGACCTTCATCTTGGTCATTCGGTTGTTTTGCGTAAACTTAAAATGCTTCAGGATCTCGGTCACGAAATCATTTTCGTAATCGGCGATTTCACTGCTATGATCGGCGACCCTTCGGGTAAGAGTAAAACAAGAGTTCCGCTTACATTCGAACAAACCCGTGCAAACGCAGTAAGCTATTATGAACAAGTTATAAAAATCCTTGATAAAGATAAGACTCGCATTGTTTACAACTCTGATTGGCTTGGAAAAATGAGCTTTGAAGATGTTCTTTCTTTGGCGGGTAAATATACTTTGGCTCGTATTCTCGAAAGAGACGATTTTTCAAAACGTTATGCAGAAAATCGTCCGATTGGTATGCATGAACTTTTCTATCCGCTTATGCAGGGTTATGATAGCGTAGCACTTGAGGCTGATATCGAAGTAGGCGGTAACGACCAAACCTTCAACCTTCTTGTCGGTAGAGAGCTTCAGAAGGACTACGGCCAGACTTCTCAAGAAGTTATAACTTTCCCCTTGCTTCCCGGTTTGGACGGTGTTGAAAAAATGTCCAAATCTCTCGATAACTACATAGGTATCGATGAACCTGCAGAAATCATGTACGAAAAATGCATGAAGGTTCCGGATAGTCTTCTTTTGACCTATTTTAATCTCACAACCGATCTTGACGAAGAAAAGTATAAGTCACTTTGTGAAGAAGATATTCGTAAGGCACATACTCTTTATGCTGAAACTATCATCACGCTTTATCACGGTGCTGACGCTGTTCCTGCAGCTGCAGCAAGATATGCTTCTGTTGCAGGCGGTGGTATTCCCGATGATATCGAAGAACGTGAATTTGAAGTCGGTGTAAGACTTATTGAAGTACTTAGTAAATCGGGTCTTGCGCCGTCTAATAGCGAAGCTAGACGTTTGGTTCAGGGTGGCGGTGTTAAAATTGATGGTAAGCAAACCACCGATCCTAATACAACTTTTGCTGAAAAAGGTGCATTTGTTGTCAGCAAAGGTAAAAACAAATTCGTAAAAGCTATTGTAAAATAAAAAAGAGAGGCGGTCAAAATTGACTGCCTCTTTTTTTTAGTCGAGATCTGTAATGAAACCAAAATCACCGTCACTATCGTCGATGTCATCTGAAACATCAATATCTAATTGAAGTTCTTGGTTATGTTGCAGCGGTTCAATGATTGTCGATTCGTCAACGTTGTTTGACGTTTCGTAAACATCGATATCGTCGAGGTTCATAAGGTTGATTGTTGTATTCGGGGTTGATTCTGCTGCGCTGAAAGCATTGTTCACGATGGCTTCGATATTCATTTCCAATTTGATTTCTTGGGTGTCTATCATCGAATCTTTTTCATCGAAAAATTCATCAGGGAAGTGGAGATCGGGAATGTTAGTTCTGACAATATCATTCGTTATGGGTTTTGTTTCGGGCTCAATCTCGTTGGGTTCTTCAATGTTGTCGTCGGAGATAGCTTCGGCCGTTTCTTCGAGAACCTCGTCGTTGGCATTTTTGCTTGTTTCGCCTTCGATATCTTCGGTAACAACGATTTCTTCTTTTTCTTCTTCTGTTTCAACGATTTCTTCGGGAGTGTAGTCGATTTCGTTGTTTACAGATTCAGGGGATGATATTTCTTCGGAATTATCGTTTTCTAAAGAAATGTTCTCGAACGTAAGATCGTTATCTTCGAAAATCTCGGTATCATTGTTGTTCGATTCGGTAGCCGGGGTAATAATGGTATTGTATATCGATTCTATGTCACCGTGTGTATCTTCGGGTTCGCTTTCGGGTTCGAAATCAATGTTAAATTCTTGATTCTCGGAAAGGATTTTTTCTAGCTCGGTGATTTTTGAGGATTTTGCCATTGCAAGAATATCTTTAATTTCTTGAGGTATTTCGTCATCAAGTATGTCTTCTTCTTTTTCTTCTTCGATTAAAGTGTTTGTTTCGTTTTCGTTCGTTTCCGCAACGAGAAGCTGCTCGATGATTTCTGTGTTTGCAACTGTTTCCGATTCGTTGGTTTCGTTTTCTTCCAGAATAATTTCTTCGGAATCGTTTTCGGTTATATTTTGCTGTAATGCTTCGACGTAATTATCGGAATCGGCGTTTGTTTCTTCAGGGAGTTTTCCGAAAGCACGTAATACGTCGTCGGTTGTAAAGGGGTTGACTTTCTGTGTCTTAGGAACGTCACTTTCTAAAGTTCTTGCTTCTCTTATGAATTTTGAGAAAAGATCTTTAAGCTCGGAAATAGGGATTCTGACGTCGGAATGAGCGACAAGTATGGAAGGCAAGCTTTCTTCGATATTTTCACGCATGATTTCGCATTTGTTTTTTGTCATTTTTGACATTACGATATCATTGTCTTCCAAAGAAATACCCAAAAAAGGCTCTTCTTTTTTACCTAATATTTTTACTGATGCTACGTTTGTCCATTCAATTTCGATATCTTTGCCTACATTGTATACGTCGACAAAACCACGAGCGTTAAGGATGAGAGCACTGTCGGGTTTGAATTCTTTATAAATGAGAAAAACGAAAAAGCCGGTGAATATTGCAAAAGCGCCGCCACCCAGAGCATAATAGTATGTTACACCGGTTACTGCACGCGAAGACAATACGGGATAGAGCGCATAAATAAGTGAAAATATCATCAACGCAAGGAAGAAAAAGCCTTTTGTGAAATAGCCTCTGCTTCTTTCTTTGATTTTGATTTGTTTGTCGTTCATCGTTATTGCCTCCGAAGGTTAGTCTTGATACTCTGTTTTTGAGAAAGTGGTTTTGTTATTATAAATTTCGAAAGAGAAAAGTTTATTGTTATCAGATTTACGCACAACGTCTAAAAAATATGTTATGCCGGTGCGAGGTTTATCGGGTTTCTCGGAATCATATCTAAGATCGTTTGAATCGAGATCTATATCAACTTCCGAAAAACATATTCTTGCGAAACCATATCGGCTGCTACTGTCCTGAACTATATTTACCAATGAGTATTGTTTGCCTTCGCTGTCATAGAGTATATAGTCAAGCGCATCGGCATGTGCCCCGTCGGTGAGTTTTTTTGCGTTATACTTAATACCGATTTCCAAAAGTTTATATTCTTTTGAATAATTGACGTTCATTGTTTGCAAAGAACCGTCATCGTTCATGAAAATTCTGGTGTTTATTTGATAGAGTACCGTATTTTCGTTGTTCAAGTCTTTATCAACAACATCTTTCATGAAGTTCTTTTCTAATATATCGCTGTCTCTGTTGGCGATGAGAATATAAAAAATGAGCGCATATATTATAAAGGAAATTCCATACATAGTCCATTTTACAATACCTTTTATGGTCTTGTATGTTTTAGACTCGTTTTCGTCTTTGTCTTTTGGGAAATAATTACCTTGATAGTCCATTTAACATCTCTTTCGTAAAAAAATATTATAGGGTTGTTTTCCACACAGTTTTTCGCATTTGTGGAAAACTTCGATCTGAAAAGGCAGAGAAAATAGCAAATAAAAGGGGATATCCACAACTTTTTCCACATTTTCCACAGTTTTTACGGGTGGATTATGTTAATCAAAATCGAAAATTGAACTTAATTATTGAAGTATTTTCTGTCGAGACTGCGTAGTTGGACTGCGAGAGCAATGTGTTCTTTTTTGATTAAATTGCTTTCGTCAAAGTCTGCGATTGTTCTTGAAACTTTAAGAATTCTATCGTAGCCTCTTGCAGACAGACCGAGTTTATCATATGCAAGTTGAAGTATTTGTCGGCCACCTTCGTCAAGCACACAATATTTTCGAATGTGTTTCGGTTGCATACGTGCGTTGCAAGTTAGCGGTTGACCGTTTGAGAGTTTTTCGCCGTCAAATCTACTCATTGCAAAACTTCTTGCACGAGAAACTCTTCTTCTGATTTTTTCACTTGGTTCTGCCGCTATTGTTGTGTCGAGCTCGGAAAAATCAAGTGCATTAACCTCAACGTGAATATCGATTCTGTCGAGAATGGGTCCCGATATCATTGATAGATAGTTTCTTCTTGATTGAGGAGTGCATGTGCAAGGTTTTGTGGGATGACCGTAATAACCGCATTTACAGGGGTTCATTGCACATACAAGCATAAACGAGCAGGGATAATTTACCGTTGCATTAACACGCGTTATTGTTATGTTTCTTTCTTCGATAGGTTGACGCAAAAGTTCACAACTGTGCTTATCGAATTCTGGGAATTCATCGAGGAACAATACACCGTTGTTTGCGAGCGAGATTTCACCGGGTTTCGGGTTTGAACCGCCGCCAATCAATGCAGCTGGAGAAAGGGAATGATGAGGTGATCTGAAAGGACGATGAGCAAGCAGGGGAGTGAGCTCTGCGTTTAGCCCCGCGATGGAATAAATCTTTGAGGTTTCAATAGATTCGTCAAGTGTAATCGGGGGAAGTATATAAGGTAAACGAGAAGCCAACATGCTCTTACCGGTACCGGGCGGGCCAATGAGCAATACGTTGTGTTCGCCTGCTGCAGCAATTTCAAGAGCTTTCTTTGCGGAATCCTGACCTTTAACATCAGAAAAATCCAAAGCGGCATCGGCTGCCACTGTAAAGAAATCATTTTTATCAAAAACTACAGGGAGGATTCTTTGTCTTGTCAAAAAATGGTTTACCAATTGTATGGCATTCTTTACTGGATAAACTGTTATTCCGCAAGCAGCTGAAGCCTCACATGCATTGTCGGAGGGAACAAAGAGGAACTTGAACCCTGCATCGCGTGCTGCAACAGCCATAGGAAGAATTCCGTTGATCGGACGAAGTTCACCCGAAAGTGAAAGCTCACCAATAAAACAACATTCGGAAAAATCAACACGTTCAAGACCGGGCATATCCAAAAGAGAAAGTAAAATAGGGAGGTCGTAAACAGTCCCTTCCTTTTTGATGTCTGCAGGAGCCAAATTGACAGTTAAAATACCTTTCTTCAAAGGTAAATTGCATGCACGCGCGGCGGACCTTACACGCCCCTGCGATTCTTTTATCGCAGTGTCGGGAAGACCAATAATATCAAGGCGTGGCTGATTGCCCGAAACATTTGTGGATTCAACGGTTACAATTTGACCGGTAATACCGGATGTCGCAACCGAATAAACGGTGCTGATTGCCATAGTGAGAGAACCTCTTTTATAGTTTTTCTCTAATTATAATTATAATATCACAAGATATATATTTTTTCAACAAAAAAAGTTACTTTTTGATAAAAAAGATTAAGCAAGGAATATTTTTGAAAATAATGTATAAAAAGGTGAAATATTATGTCGAAAAAATCAGAAATACTATTTACTTTTCGAAAAAAACTGTTATAATGGATTCGTATAAAAGTAATGTAGGAGGCAATACCCAATGTCAACAAGAAAAAAGTTGTCTATGGACGGTAACACAGCGGCTGCGCACGTATCGTATGCATTCACTGAAGTTGCCGGTATTTATCCCATCACCCCTTCTTCGCCTATGGCAGAAGTCACTGACCAGTGGTCTGCTGAGGGAAGAAAAAATATTTTCGGTCAACCTGTTAAGGTTGTTGAAATGCAATCCGAAGGCGGTGCATCCGGTACAGTTCACGGTTCGCTCGCTGCAGGCGCGTTGACCACAACTTATACTGCTTCTCAGGGTCTTCTTCTTATGATCCCGAATATGTATAAGATTGCCGGTGAACTTCTTCCCGGTGTTATCCATGTTTCCGCACGTTGTGTTGCTACTCATGCACTCAACATTTTCGGTGACCATTCCGACGTTATGGCATGCCGTCAAACCGGTTTTGCAATGCTCTGTGCTTCCAACGTACAGGAAGTTATGGACCTTGGCGCAGTTGCTCACCTTGCGGCAATCGAAGGCAGAGTTCCTTTCGTTCATTTCTTCGACGGTTTCCGTACATCTCACGAAATCCAAAAGGTTGAAGTTTGGGATTACGAAGATCTTAAAGAAATGTGCAATATGGATGCAGTTAAAGCGTTCAGAGAAAGATCGCTTAACCCCGAACATCCCGTTTTGAGAGGTACCGCTCAGAATCCTGATATCTTCTTCCAGGCAAGAGAAGCTTGTAATACATATTACGAAGCTGTTCCTGCTATTGTTGAAAAGTATCTCGATAAGGTTAACGAAAAAGCAGGTACAGATTACAAACTCTTCAACTATTACGGTGCACCCGATGCAGAAAAACTCATCATAGCTATGGGTTCTGTATGTGACACCATCGAAGAAACCGTTGACTATATCAACGCACACGGCGGAAAAGTCGGTCTTCTTAAGGTTAGACTTTATCGTCCTTTCGTAAAATCCAAGCTTCTTGAAGCTATCCCTGAAACCGTTAAGAAGATTGCGGTTATGGATAGAACCAAAGAACCCGGTGCGGGTGCTGAACCCTTGTTCCTCGACGTTGTAAACGCTGTCAGAGGCACTAAGTTTGAATCTGCTCTCATTATCGGCGGTAGATACGGTCTTGGTTCGAAAGATACCACTCCTGCTTGCATCTTCGCTGTATATAAGAATCTTGATGCAGAAAAGCCCATCGATGGCTTCACTGTTGGTATCAACGACGATGTTACCAATCTCTCGCTTCCTCTTGAAACTGCACCCAACACCGTTGGCGACAGCATCGTTTCTTGTAAGTTCTGGGGTCTTGGCTCTGATGGTACCGTTGGTGCGAACAAGAATTCCATCAAGATCATCGGTGACCATACCGACAAGTACATTCAGGCATATTTTGCTTATGACAGTAAAAAGTCCGGTGGTATCACTATCAGCCACCTTCGTTTCGGTGATACTCCCATCAGATCGACATATTATGTATCTCATGCGAACTTTGTTGCTTGTCACAATCCTTCTTATATAGAAAGATATGACATCACCGGCGATATCGTTGAAGGCGGAACCTTCCTCCTCAACTGCCAGTGGACTCCCGAAGAACTCGAAACCAAGCTTCCTGCTAAGGTTAAGAGAGATCTTGCAAACAAAAAGGTTAACTTCTATACCATCGACGCGATTTCTATTGCTCGTGAGATCGGTCTCGGTAACAGAACAAACACCGTTCTTCAGAGTGCGTTCTTCTCCCTTGCAAATATCATTCCTTCCGACGAAGCTATCGATTATATGAAGAAAGCTGCATATAAGAGTTTTGCTAAGAAGGGTGAAGATATTGTTAATATGAACTACGCTGCAATCGATGCAGGCGCAAATGCATATAACAAGATTGAAATTCCCGCTGCATGGGCTGATGCAGTTGATACTTGCGATAAAAACGTTAAGCTCGAAGGCAGAGAAGAAGTTATTAAGTTCGTTAAGGAAATCCTCGAACCCGCAAACGCTCAGAAGGGTGACGATCTTCCTGTTTCTATTTTCCACGAAAACGCTGACGGTACGTTCCCTCAGGGTACTGCTGCATACGAAAAACGCGGTGTTGCCGTTGATGTTCCCGATTGGGATCCCACCAAGAAATGTGCTCAGTGTAACCAGTGTTCTTATGTATGTCCTCACGCAGCAATCAGACCTATCGCTATGACTGATGCTGAAGCTGCTGAACATCCCGACTTTAAGCTTGTTCCTATGACAGGTATGCCCGGATATAAATTCGGCGTTACCGTTTCTGCTCTCGACTGTCTCGGATGCGGAAGCTGTGTAGAAATCTGTCCTATGCCCGATAAGCCCCTTAAGATGGCTCCTATCGAAGGTCAGCTTAAATATCAGAACGCATTTGATGCAACATATAAATTCTGTGATGATGCAGAAGTTCTTGCTAAATTTAAGCCCGAAACCGTAAAGGGAAGCCAGTTCAAACAACCGCTTCTCGAATTCTCCGGTGCTTGTGCAGGTTGTGGTGAAACACCTTACGCTAAACTCGTTACCCAGCTCTTTGGTGACAGAATGTTCATCGCTAACGCAACCGGCTGTTCTTCCATTTGGGGTGGTTCGGCTCCTTCTATGCCTTACACCGTAAACAAGAACGGACACGGTCCTGCTTGGGCTAACTCCCTCTTCGAAGACAACGCGGAATTTGGTATCGGTATGGCAACCGCAATGAACGCTCGTAGAGCAAGACTTGCTGAAACTGTTGCGAAGATTGCAGAAGCCGAATGTGCTTCCGACGATATCAAGGCGGCTGCAAACGAATGGCTTGCAGGTAAAGATGACGCGGTAGCTTCCAAAGCAGCCGGCGAAAAACTCTTGGCAGCTTGTAAGGCATGCGGTTGTGGTCTCTCCAAAGAAGTTGTTGATAACGCTGATCTTCTCACCAAGAAGTCCATGTGGATCTTCGGTGGTGACGGATGGGCATACGATATCGGCTTTGGCGGTCTTGACCACGCACTTGCTTCCGGTGAAGACGTTAACATTTTCGTATTCGACACTGAAGTATATTCCAACACCGGTGGTCAGGCATCTAAATCCACTCCTACCGGTTCCACAGCTAAATTTGCTGCTGCAGGTAAAGCAGTGAAGAAGAAAGACCTCGCTGCAATCGCAATGTCTTACGGTTATGTTTACGTTGCACAAATTGCAATGGGTGCTGATTACAATCAGTGTATTAAGGCTATTACCGAAGCTGAAAAATACAAAGGACCTTCGCTTATCATCGCTTACGCTCCTTGTATTAACCATGGTATTAAGAAGGGGCTTGGTACCAGCATGCTCGAAACAAAAGCTGCGGTTGCTTCCGGTTACTGGTTCAACTTCCGCTTCAACCCCGAACTTGCTGCAGAAGGCAAGAATCCCTTCGTTCTTGATAGCAAAGAACCTACCAAGTCTTATAAGGAC
>JAZOSQ010000002.1:0-9890 GCA_045657245.1 Eubacteriales bacterium
CTTGGCTCACAGAACGACATGGCTACGATCCGACTTCGCAGCAGCTGCTGCAATCGACAAGGCAAAGCTCTACGACAGCGCCGAAGCACTCGGTCTCGTTTGTGAGCTTTCCAAAGCAAAATTCGACGAAACTGTCGAAGTTCACGTTCGTTTGGGTGTTGACTCCCGTCACGCTGATCAACAGGTTAGAGGCGCAGTAGTTCTCCCCAACGGTACCGGTAAAACCGTTCGTACCCTCGTTATCGCTAAGGGCGACAAGGCAGATGCTGCTGTTGCTGCAGGCGCAGATTACGTTGGTGCTGAAGAATACATCCAGAAGATCCAACAGGAAAACTGGTTTGACTTCGACGTTATCATCACTTCTCCCGACATGATGGGTCTCATCGGCCGTCTCGGTAAAATCCTTGGTCCTAAGGGCTTGATGCCTAACCCCAAGGCAGGTACCGTTACTCCCGACGTTGCTAAGGCTGTTACTGAAGCCAAAGCAGGTAAGATCGAATACAGACTCGACAAGACCAACATCATCCACTGCCCTATCGGTAAGGTTAGCTTCGGCACTGAAAAGCTCGCTGAAAACTTCAACACTCTTCTCGGCGCTATCATCAAGGCTAAGCCCGCTGCAGCAAAGGGTCAGTATATCAAATCTTGCGTAATTGCTTCTACCATGGGCCCCGGCCTTAAGATCAACTCCGCAAAGATTGGCGAATAATTTTAATATCGCTTTTAACACCCGAAGGTTTATGCCTTCGGGTGTGTTTTTTCGGGGAGATTTTGTTGATTTTTATTTTATTTGTGGTATAATTACAAAAAAGAAAACAAAAACAGAGGTTTATTATGAAAAGATTTTTGATTTTCGCTTTGGCTCTTATATTTGCCTTATCTCTCGTTTCGTGTTCGGGCGAAAACGACAACAACGACCAAAACATTGATGACGAATATATTGAGAGCAGTGATGTAAGTGCAGAGAAAGAAAAATACCCCGACAGAAACGTAATAGCTAACCCCATCAAAATCATCACTGACTTCGAACATTGCTTCTTTGATTCGAAAATGAGTTTCAGCATTATCGTTGATTCAGAAAACGAATTCACATACGGCAACGAATATTACGTTGAATATTACGACAACGGCAATTGGAAGAGATGCGAAAAAGAATTTTCGTTCACCGAAGAAGCATATGTTGCAACTTTCGAAGCGAAACTCTCCTTTACCCTCTCCGACCGCGCTGACGTAGGCAAAGAAAAATACAGAATCGTTATGAATATTTCTCACAACAACAAGGTTCACACCGTTTATTCAAACGAATTCACCGCGGAATGAAAAATATTTAAAAAATCTATTGACAAACGATATTAATTATGATATTATCATAAGGTCGAATTTCCAAAGACAGTAGGCACGAAAGTTCAATGGTTCGTAGAAACCGCCTGCCGAGGAGTCGAAAAGCTGTTTTTCTATAACTATGCTTTTTTACATGCTCCTTTGCAGACGATTGCGAAGGAGCATTTTTTCGTGCAAAATAAATCAGGAGGTATACAATTGGCTAACGCAAACATTCTCGAGCAAAAGAAACAGCTTGTCAACGAAATTGCCGAGAGGATGAAGAACGCTGCAGGCGGCGTACTCGTTGACTATCAGGGCATTACCGTTGTTGATGATACCAAGCTTAGAAGCGAATTGCGCAAAGCAGGCGTTGAATACACCGTTGTTAAGAACACCCTTACTTCCAAGGCATGCGATATTATCGGCTTTGAAGGTCTTAAGGACGTACTTACCGGCATGACTGCTCTCGCAACTTGCGAAAGCGATCCTATCGCTCCCGCAAAAATCCTCGCTAACTTCGCTAAAGATCACGAAAACTTCGTGCTCAAAGCAGGTTTTGTTGACGGCGAAATACTCGACGTAAACGGTGTGAAGGATCTCGCCGAAACTCCTTCCAAAGAAGTCCTTATCGGCAGACTTATGGGTTCGCTCCAGTCCGGTCTTTACGGTCTCGCTTATGGTCTCCAGGCGATCATCGACAAGAAGGAAAGTGGCGAAGAAGCTGCACCTGCTGAAGCAGTTGCAGAAGAAGCAGCTCCTGCTGAAGCAGCAGCTGAATAATCAAAAGAAAAAAATTATTACCAAATAACACGGAGGAAAATTAATAATGGAAAAGATCAATCAGATTCTCGAACTTGTAGATTCTCTTACTATTCTCGAACTCAAAGACCTCGTTAGCGCACTTGAAGAAAAATACGGTGTTTCTGCTGCTCCCGTAGCTGTTGCAGGCGTTGCTGTTGCTGCTGCTCCCGCAGAAGAAGAAAAGACCGAATTCGACGTTGAACTCACCTCTTTCGACGAAGCTGCTAAGCTTAAGGTTATCAAGGCTGTTAAAGAAATCACCGGCCTCGGTCTCGGCGAAGCTAAAGATATCGTTGTTAACGCTCCTAAGATGGTTAAGACCGGCGTTTCCAAGGAAGAAGCTGAATCCCTCAAGGCTCAGCTCGAAGAAGCAGGCGCTAAGATCACTCTTAAATAATTATACTCTCCTGTATAGACAAAAGACGGCAATCATGCCGTCTTTTTGTTTTTTTATGGGGTAATTATTTACAATATTCCGTTGCTTTTTTTGTGTTGTATGGTATAATAGGAATATTAATTTATGACAGAAGGAGAAGTTTATGAAAGATACGGTTTGGCTCGACGAAGAAAGAGACCTTTTGATGTATATAGATCAGACTAAGCTTCCCCAAAATATTGAAATTTGTTCTTGCGACAACATTTTTGACCTTCACGATATTATAAAACGTCTTGCTATACGCGGTGCTCCTGCTATTGGTGTTGGGGCGGCTATTGGTTTTTATGCGGCGGTGTCACGTCTTGAAGAAGAAAGCATCGAGGGCTTTCTTTATTCACTCGATAAGTTCGCAAAGCATCTTATAAGTTCGCGTCCTACGGCAGTTAATCTTTCTTGGGCAGTTAATCGTATGATCAAGAAAGCAAAAAGCGAACAAAACGGTGGTGTTGAACACATTAAAGCGATTCTCAAGCAAGAAGCGCTTGATATTTACAACGAAGACATCAAAACCTGCCGAAACATCGGGTTATATGGCGAAAAGCTCATTCACGACGGTGCGAACATACTTACTCACTGTAATGCAGGTTCACTCGCAGCAGTAAGATACGGCACGGCACTTGCGCCCGTATACGTCGCTGCCGAAAAAGGCAAAAAGGTTTCGGTTTATTCCGACGAAACACGTCCGCTTTTGCAGGGGGCAAGATTGACGGTTTTTGAACTTGCGGAAAGCGGTATTGACGTCACGCTTCAATGCGACAACATGGCGGCATCCCTTATGTCACAAGGGAAAATTGACATTATATTTGTCGGTGCAGACAGAGTCGCTGAAAACGGTGATGCGGCGAACAAGATCGGTACACTCGGTGTGGCAATTGTTGCAAAGCATTTCGGCATTCCTTTTTATGTCTGTGCTCCCTTCTCTACCATAGATTTTAGTTGTAAATCGGGACGTGACATAGTTATCGAACAACGTTCGTCCGAAGAAGTTACCACTATGCACTATGAAAAATGCATGACACACCCAAAAGCAAAGGTCTATAATCCTGCTTTTGATGTTACTCCTGCAGAGCTTATAACCGGAATTATCACGGAAAGGGGTGTTTTTAAACCCGATGAGATTAGAAACCAAAAATAAACTTTTGCTTGTGCTCAATCCCGTTTCCGGAAAAGGTCATGGCAAGAATAAGCTTTTTGAAATCGTTGATATTTTTTCTAAACACGGATATCTTGTAACCGTTGTACTTACCGGACCAAACGGTGAAACTGAGCATACCGTTGAAAATCGAGCAAAAGATTTTGACATTATTGTCGCTGTCGGCGGTGACGGAACACTTAACGAGGTTGTTAATGGGCTTCTCGCAAGCAAGGCAGACATTCCTCTGGGGTATATCCCTCTCGGCTCTACAAACGATTTTGGTAATTCCTTGAATCTCCCCAAAAAAATCGAAGATGCATGTAAAATAATCATCAGAAACGAGCCTAAATGGTTAGACCTTGGTCGTTTTGATGACAAGAACTTTACATACATTGCTTGTTCGGGGCTTTTTTCCTCGGTATCCTATATGACTTCCCAACAGATGAAAAATATGCTCGGACACAGTGCTTACGTTCTTAAGGGTTTGGCCGACTTCGCGCAGACGAAGAAAACCTTTTACACCATTGAATTTGACGGTGAAACTATCGAAGGCGATTTTTGGTTTGTCGGAGTGTCCAACACTTTGCGTGCAGGTGGACTAACTTTCTATAAAAAAGGCGAAGTTGAGTTTGATGACGGATATTTTGAATTAAGTATCCTAAAAGCGCCAAAAAATATACTTAACGGAACTTTGATTTTAGCCGATCTTTTTGCGTTTAAATTAGAAAATGAATACGCAATAAAGAAGAAAGTCAAAAAAGCTATTATTCGTACCCAAACTCCGCAAAATTGGTCATTAGACGGTGAAAACGGCGGTGAAAAAAGCGAGGTTACGATTGAGGTCTGTCAAAAGGCAATAAAATTCTTTTATTAGTCGTTTTTGTTAGTCTTTTTGACGAAATAATGCTTGACTTATTTGCCCTATATATGTATAATTGATATGTTAGAAAATTTTTACTTTTCGGAGGTATTCAGCAGATGAATTACTTACGCACTGCTAGTATTTCTCGCTTTGTATTATTGCTGATGTCAATCCTGCTCGTTTGCTCGGTTGTCGTCTGCGGTGTTTATTTCAGCGATGAAGATCAATTCAAAGGAATATTCGAAGACGGTACTATCCGTCTTGGTCTTGACCTTGCCGGCGGCTCGGTCGTTACATTCCAGGCACAGACCGATGACACCGGTTCTACTCTTGACACCGGCATGGAATCGATCTATGAAATCATGAGAAAACGTCTTGACGGACAAGGCCTCACCGAAGCGCTTTGTTACAGAGTCGGTGATGATATGGTCACCATCGAAATCCCCGACGTTGACGACCCCAACGAAGTTATTCATAACTTCATGCAGACTTCGAAGCTCGAATTCAAGGATTCGAAGGGCAATGTTGTTCTTGTTGGTGATGACGTTGAAAATGCTTATGCCGGTTCTTACCAGACCGAACAGGGCGTTTATGAAATCGCCGTTGAACTTTCTCTCAAGGATTCCGGTAAACAGAAGTTTGCAAAAGCAACCACTGAAGCAGCAAAAACCAAAGATTACATTGCAATCTATGTTGACGGTACTGCAATTAGCTCTCCTACCGTAAATGAAGCTATTACAGACGGTAAAGCCATCATTTCGGGTAATTTCACTCAAGAAGAAGCTTCTGCACTTGCTAACAACATCAACGCCGGTGCGTTCAAATATGAACTCCTCCCCGTTGAACAGAGAACCGTTGGCGCAACGCTCGGTGAAAACTCGCTTTCCAACTCGCTTTTCGCAGGTGCTATCGGCGTATTGCTCGTAATTATCTTTATGTGCATTATGTATAAGCTCCCCGGCGTTATGGCTTCCATCGCACTCGTTGCATACATTGCAATCTTCGGCTTGGTTCTTATTTTGACTCAGGCAAACCTCACTCTCGCAGGTATTGCAGGTATCTTCCTTTCGATCGGTATGGCGGTTGACGCAAACGTCGTTATCTTCGAAAGAATGAAAGAAGAAATCGACCTTGGTAAGAGCGTTAAGGCGGCTATCAAGGGTGGCTATAAGAGAGCATTTACTGCTATTCTCGACTCGAACATCACCACGATTATCGCTTGTGCGGTTCTCTACTTCCTCGGTTCGGGTACTATCAAAGGTTTCGCAACCACGTTGTTCATCGGTATCGTTATTTCCCTTTTCACCGCACTTGTTGTTACAAGAGCGTTGCTTTATCTCTCGGTTGGAATGGGATTCAACAAAACCACAGCGTACAGAGCTTTGGGAAAGGGGGCTAAATAATGAGCAAGTTTCATTTTATTAAAAACCAAAAAGTTACTCTCGGTATTTTAGCACTCGTTCTTATTGTTGGACTTCTCTCCTTCGTTATCAGAGGATTCAACATCGACATCGACTTCTCCGGCGGTACTGAAATCAGAATCGACCTCGGAACAGAAGTTACCAAAGAAGTTTGCGATAACGTCAACGATATTATCCGCAATCATGAAAAGCTCGGCAACGATTACGTTTCTTCTACCACGAAAGCTACGGACAATGACAATATGGCTATCATCCGTACCGGTACGAAGGCACTCGACAACGATCAGACTCTTGCGCTTCAGGACGCTATCCTCGAAGCATATCCCAACGCAAACGCAAACAAGATTCAGATCACGACCATCATGCCCACCATCGGCGACAGTCTTACCAAAAAAGCTATTCTTGCAGTTGCGGTTGCAGTTGCTTTGATGCTTATCTACATTTGGGTTAGATTCGAACTCGCTTCCGGTGTTGCTTCGGTTCTCTGTCTTGTTCACGACTTGTTCGTTATGTTTGCCGTATATTCCCTCTTCCAGATTCCGATCAACTCGAACATTATCGCAGCTCTTCTCACGATTCTCGGTTATTCGATCAACGCAACTATTATCGTGTTCGACCGTGTTCGTGAAAATAAGGTAAAGGCGGCGGCAGACACAGAATTCGCTGACATTATCGACGTTGCAACACACGAAACTCTCGGCAGAAGTATCAACACCACTCTTACCACTCTCTTCACAATCGGTATGATCTATATTCTCGGTGTTGACGCTATTAAAGACTTCGCACTTCCTCTTATCGTAGGTATTGTTGCAGGTCTCTTCTCCTCGGTATTCTTGTCCGGTATGATTTGGAACGCGCTTAGCAAGATCGGTTTCAAGAAGGACAAAGCTGCTGAATAAACAATAATAAACAAAAAATGCTCGTTTCGATTGAAGCGGGCATTTCTTGAATATGAAACAAGGAAAACAAATAATGAGCGACATTCAAAAAATTCGAAACTTTTCGATAATCGCACATATTGACCACGGCAAGAGTACTCTCGCCGACAGGTTGCTTGAATATACGGGTGCTGTTGCAAAGCGCGAACTTGACGAGCAGATGCTCGACAGTATGGAGCTTGAAAGAGAACGCGGCATCACCATTAAGGCACGTGCGGTTAGATTTAATTATAAAGCAGACGACGGTATTGATTATACTCTTAACCTCATTGACACCCCCGGTCACGTCGACTTTGGGTATGAGGTTTCGCGTTCGCTTAAAGCGTGTGAAGGCGCTGTGCTTATTGTTGACTCGACACAGGGTATTCAGGCACAAACCCTCGCAAACGCATATCTTGCCGTCGACCACGACCTCGAGATTTTGCCTGTTATCAATAAAATCGACCTTCCGAGCGCCGATCCCGATATGGCAAAGCGCGAGATTGAAGATATCATCGGTATTCCCGCCGAGGATGCGCCTTGTATCAGCGCAAAAATGGGTATCGGTATCAAAGACGTTCTCGAGAAGATCGTCAAAGAAGTACCCTGTCCCAAGGGTGACAGCGAAGCTCCGCTCGAAGCGTTGATATTCGACAGTTATTATGATGCATACAAGGGTGTTGTCGTTTATATTCGCGTTATGAACGGCAGAATGAAGGTTGGGGACAAGGTTCGAATGATGCACACGGGCGCGGAATTCGAAATTGTCGAGCTTGGTACGTTATCGACCTTCACGCTTGACAAGAAGGAATCTCTTGAAGCGGGCGAGGTTGGATATTTCACGGCGAGTATCAAGAATATTGCAGACACCGACGTCGGTGACACCGTTACTCTTGTTGAAAACCCCTGTGAAAAGCCGTTGCCCGGTTTTAAGAAGGCACAGCCGATGGTTTATGCGGGTATTTATCCTGCCGACGGTTCGAAATACGGCGACCTCAAGGAAGCACTTGAAAAGCTTCGTTTGAACGACTCGTCATTCACCTTTGAGCTTGAAACCTCTGCTGCACTCGGTTTTGGGTTCAGATGCGGATTCCTCGGTCTTTTGCATATGGAAATTATCGAGGAACGTCTTGAACGTGAATTTATGCTCGACCTTATCACCACCGCACCGAGCGTTATTTATGAGATACACAAGACAAACGGCGAAACGGTCTATATTGACAACCCGACAAATTACCCCGACCCTGCGACAATCGAAACGGCTTGTGAACCGTTCGTTAAAGCAACGATAATCACACCGACCGAATACGTCGGAACCATTATGCAGCTTTGTACCGACCGCAGAGGCGAATATATTGATATGAAGTATATCGACACGAACCGTGCAGAGCTTCATTATCTCCTTCCCCTTAACGAAATCGTCTATGACTTCTTCGATTCGCTAAAATCGAAGAGCAAGGGTTATGCTTCTCTCGACTATGAATTCAAGGACTATCGTCCCTCAAAGCTTTCGAAGCTTGATATTCTTCTCAACGGCGATGTTGTGGATGCTTTGTCGTTTATTATCCATTCCGACAGAGCATACCCGAGAGCAAGACGAATCTGCGAAAAGCTCAAAGACAACATTCCGAGACAGCTTTTCGAAATTCCTGTTCAGGCGGCTATCGGCGGTAAGGTTATCGCAAGAGAAACCGTAAAAGCGATGAGAAAAGACGTTCTTGCGAAATGCTATGGCGGTGACATCACCCGTAAGAAGAAGCTTCTCGAAAAGCAGAAGGAAGGCAAAAAGCGTATGAGAACGCTTGGTACGGTCGAAGTGCCGCAGGAAGCGTTTATGGCTGTTTTGAAATACGATGATGAATAATATATCGTTGTATTTTCATATTCCTTTTTGCGTTCGAAAATGTGATTACTGTGCGTTCTATTCGCTTTCCGACCAAAGTGAAGAAATCAAGCAGGAATATTTCCAAGCGATACTGCGACAGATTGAATTCTTCGACGACGAGAGAATCGTCAAGACAGTTTACTTCGGCGGTGGTACTCCCCCGATTTTGGGCATTGAGCGTTTATGCGAACTCATCAAAGCCGTCAGAAAAAAGTTTGTTCTTGCCGACGATTGCGAGATTACAGTTGAGGTCAATCCGAAGACTGTTGATATCGACTCCCTAAAGGCGTTAAAAGACGTCGGAGTGAATCGTTTGTCTATCGGAGTTCAATCCTCGAGCGACAGAATTCTTTCGGTTTTAGGGCGTATACACACGTTCGAGGACGCAAAAAAATGTATTTCCGACGCTCGTTCGGTGGATTTTGAAAACATCAGCGCGGATATCATTTTTGCGCTCCCCGAACAGACAGAAAAAGAGTTTGAAAACAGTGTTATCGACATTATTTCGACGGGTGTTGACCATATTTCCGCTTATTCGTTACAGCTTGAAGAAGGAACACCGTTATATTCAAAAAGGAACGACCTTATCTTCCCCGACGAAGACAGAGAGGAATCGCAATACGAATTTCTTTGCGATACTTTGAAGAAAAACGGTTTTTCGCATTACGAAATTTCTTCCTATTCCAAAGACGGCTTTGAATCGAAGCACAATCTTAATTATTGGGATTGCGGTGAATATTTCGGGTTTGGAGCAGGCGCACATTCGTTTTATAAAGGCAAACGTTTTTCTGCTGTTGCAGACGTGAATGAGTTTATAAGATTAAGCCACACTTCCCTTTTTGCACCGACGGATTTTGATTACGTCGACGCGGTTTCGCCTCAAGAAACCGAGGAAGAACGAATTATGCTTGGGTTAAGAACAAGCAAGGGTGTTTTGATTCCGAAGGAAGCATATTCGGTTGCGGAAAGAATCGAAAAGCTTGGTTACGGTGTTTTTGAAGACGGAAAGCTTAAGCTTAACAGCAAGGGTTTTCGTGTTTCGAACAGTATTATTGCAGAAATATTGATATGACATTTTGTCAGAGGAAGAGAAACGAAGTTATTTTTTAC
>JAZOSQ010000003.1:0-11099 GCA_045657245.1 Eubacteriales bacterium
AGATGGTTCGTACCATTAAGTACTTCGCTGAACTCGCTTAATCGCGGTTTAATAGAAAAACGGACGCTTAACAGCGTCCGTTTTTTCTTTATTCAAAATCCCATTCATCGGTCTCTTCTTCCCATTCGTATCTATCTTCTATTGTAATGTTATATTTATTTAACCCTATAATTTCTGACCTATCAATTTTTATAGCAGTCAAATGGTCAATGATTGCATCTACAACAAAAGCACCAGTATGTACTTGCTCATAATTGATGTTAAGAGAATCATCTTCGAAATAAACATTACCTATCCTATATTCAATACCACCTGAAGGCGCTTCAAACATAGTTACAATATATACCGTTTTTTCGAAATCGTTCGATGACCAAGCTTGAACAGCCTCAATATCCTCTTTTCGCGAACTATTTTCCATATTAGACAACAGCAAATCAAGATCTTCTTTGCTATCAATTATATATAGTTTTTTCGTTCCCGAAACATAGTTCAGAGAAAAATCGCTGTTTTCGGCAAGCAGAGAATTATCTATCGTAAAGCCCATACTGAAGCTCGAGATATCATAAAAAGCTTCATATTCTAAAATGTTGCTTGCAGGCGGACCGGGATTCGGATCCGGCAAAACGACCGCGCTATCTGAAACACTGTAATTATCGCAACTTACAATATCTTCCCTTTTTACTTTCATCACAAGATAATGTCTGCTTTTGAAAGGTGGATAATATTCACCATCATAATAAACATATTCATACTCAAGAGACAACGTATTCTCATATAAATATGCTTCGCCGACTCTATATGTATAGTTATGTTTCGGCGATTCTAAAACATTCACGAGATATACATATTTTGCATAGTCCGTTGATGACCAGGTTCGAAAAATTTCTTCATTGGGAATAAAAATTCTCTCAGCAAAAGACAAGAACAACTCATAATCTTCTTGACAATCAATTATATAGAGTTTTTCGGTACCCGAGGTTCCGCTGATTGAAAAACCACTGTTTTCAACAAGTAAAGTATCGCTTATCGTTTGAAAATATAAAATAGTTTCGAAATCATAGAAATCTTCGTATTCCAAATCGATTTTTTTCGGTTCGTCGGGATCGGGTTCTTCGGACGGTTCTCTCGAGGGTTCGTCAGAAGGTTCTTGTGAAGGTTCTCTTGAAAGTTCGTCGGAAGGTTCACTCGAGGGATCTTGAGAGTCGTTCGAAGAATCGGGTTCTTCCGAGGTTATGGGTTCTCCTGAAACATCAGACTCATCAGAAGTATCTGAAACGTCAGATGATTCATCTATCGATTCGAAAGAATCTTCCGAAGGTTCATCGAACTGTGATTCTGAAGCATCATTGGAAAGTTCGTCGTTTGATTCTTCGGACACTGTATCAGACGCTTCTTCCGAAGAGTCGGACTGAATATCGTTTTCCGATTTGGGGCTCGAGAGGAACATAACAGCGACCACGGTGGTTATAATCAAACCAATTATAATTATCCAAAGCATCGGCTTTTTATAGTTAAGAGCGTTTTTAACTCTTTCTTTTACACCAACCTCACCGAAGGCAACGGGACAAGCTGTTATTATACTGCGTTTAACACCACATTCGACCAATGCCAACGCATAATTCTTTCGAGAATCGGGGTCCATATCTTTGATGACTTTTTCGTCGCAGGCGCACTCGATATCTTTGCAAAGCATAATATAGGCTAACCAAACAAGCGGATTGAACCAATACACAGAAAGAATCGCATAGCCAAAGGGCTTTATCAAATAGTCTTTGCGCTTTAAATGTGCTTGTTCGTGCGCTATTATATGTTCTTCAGCCGTCTCCGAAAGACCAAAAGGCAAATATATTCTCGGACGAAACATGCCT
Organism: Eubacteriales bacterium; assembly: GCA_045657245.1. GTDB lineage: Bacteria > Bacillota > Clostridia > Oscillospirales > CAG-382 > Coliplasma. Next base: position 1,869 of record JAZOSQ010000003.1, read on the forward strand.
AATATAAACGGCGAGCCAACATATTCACTTCTTCTTATGCCCTTATCATCGGTGATAAACGCCGATACACGTCTACGCAATAACATATACTGTGTTACCGCATAAATCAACATAACCGCTACACCGAAACACCAAACTACGCTTGCAATATCGGCAAAAGAGCGTATCGGATTTACGGTTTCGTTTTCATTTGACGTACTGTTTACGGTTTCGTTGATATAAGTATTTGCGTTATTATCGATTGCGTCGATACCGCTTTGAATATAAGTCGGTCTTTTTTCGGGAACGGGATTTTCGCTCACTATAGGATTATCGACTGTCGTATCTGTCGACGGTTTATTTTCCGGAACAACCTCAAGTTCGAAATTTTCTTCGGGTATTGTCGGTGATTCGGATATTTCGGAATAGACAGCTTCGGTATTGAAGGTCTCAACACTTGGAACCAGACTTATTTCGCTTTCAAAGGAAAACGGTATCATTAGTCTTAGTCCGACCACTGCCCAGAGAAGACAGGAAATCCATTTCGGCGTTTTCTTAAATACCAAAATACGCAAGAAAAGAACCGCAACGATAAGCCAACTTGCCGTAATACTTAAATTTAATACGTCAAGGAACAGCTTTGACACTCTATTCACCTCCCTTTTCTATTATCCTTTGTATCTCAGCAAGATCCTTTTCGGAAATGTTCTGACGTTTTGCGAATGTTGCGATAAACGCAGGCAAAGAACCCTCGAAACGTTTTTCGAGCATTTCGTTCAGTTCCGAAAGCTGAACCTCGTCTTTTGATACAAGGGAACGAACGACGGAATTTTCGTTCGCCAACACACCTCTTTCAACAAGACGTTTTATTACTGTATAGGTCGTTGTACGCGACCATTCAAGTTTTTCTTTGCAAAGTTTTGCGAGTTCGGACGGTGATATCGGCTCGTTCTCCCATAAAATAAGACAGAATCTATATTCGCTTTCAAAAACTTTAGGTGTATTTTCCATTATGTATTCTCCTTTTTGTCTAACCCATTCGACGTATTTAGTCTAACGAATTAGACGGTATTTGTCAATAGTTTTTATGAAATTCCCAAAAAAGTCTGACTACTTCTCGGAGACCCCAATAAAAAAGAAATACCAAATTCAAAATTCGGTATTTCCTCATCAGGATATTCCTTTTTAGAACTCGTTAAGTTTAAAGCCGTAGGTTTTCGCGGTGAGTTCTTGTTGTTCTTTTGTGATTGTATTCACAGTCGGACAACCGCTCGAAATAACCTTGAGTTTTATCTCGGCGGCTTTTTCTATTGCGTGTGCAAGACCGAAAGCAGACGCTATACTATCGCCCGAAGCAAAGACTCCGTGGAATGACCAAAGTACCGCAGAATAGTTTTTCATCTTCTCTGCAGTGGCTTTTGCAAGTTCAAGTGTTCCGGGAACATAGAATCCCACAACGCCAACTCCTTCCGGGAACACAAACGCACCTTCGGTTTCACTTTCCCAAAGAGCAGACGATAAATCATTATCGTTTTGAGGTATTATATAGGACAATGCAACTATATTTGCAGGGTGGCAGTGATAAACGGCTCTCCCTGAGTTTTTCTGTTTCATTACCGAAAGTGACATCAAATGACCACAAATCTCGCTTGTAGGACGTTTTCCGCCCCATACAATACGATAAGAAGAACCATCGGCGGAAATTTCGCAGATACAGAACTTTTCCGAAGAATTATACCGCATATCGATGAAATAACTTCCGCTTACAGTTGTGAAAACGAACTCGTTGCCCATTCCTTCGACAGCTTCAGGGAGTGAAACCCAATCGTTTGTTGAAATTAAGTCATCGCGGACCGATTCGATTTCTTCGTTATTCAATCTTAAAGATATATTCCCTGCATTACGCTCGTGCCAACCCATTTGGCAGCCGTAACCAATGAATCTTAACGCTTCTTTGAAAAATTCGCTTTCTGTTACTTTCATATTACACCTTGATAATGTAATTTTCTTTACGGGGTTTTGCATCGGGCGTTTCTGCAGGATAACCGAGGATACAGTTTCCGACGCCGTAATATTTATCGTCTATTCCCCATTTTTTCTTGAGTTCTTTGCCGAACTCGGTTTCAAAAACCTGTTTTGCGCGATGTATCCAACAGCTTCCGACACCAATCGATGCGGCAGCATTCATAAGGTTACCCATAACAAGACAAGCATCTTCAAATCCCGTATAAATCTCGCTGTCGGCAAATACAATAACGAGAGTCGTTGCACCGTAAAAGGGTTTTGCATCTTCCCTACCGAGCACCTTTGCATTTTCAATTTCAAGTTTATCGATAAGTTCCTTATCCTGTGTTGCAACAATAAGAGGTGTTTGGCGATTCATTCCCGTTGGAGCATAGGTTCCTGCTTCGAGAATCAAGTCGAGTTCTTTTTCCGTGATTTGTTCGGGTTTATAGCTTCTAATACTTCTTCGTGCCTTAAGAATATTTATCATAACAAAACCTCATTTATAAGATTATACTTATTATAGCACAGCGTATTTATTTTTTCCATATATTTATAAAAATATAGTGCAAAACGTTTTTATTAGTGATATAATGTAGAAAAACAATTTTAGGAGAAACTGATGGAAATTGTATTTTTGACAGCGCTCGGTGTCGGTGGTGCTTCGATCATCGGCGCGGTTTTAGGTTTTATTTTCAAGAAAACAACCCATAAATTCAGTGATATAGTTCTTTCGTTCGCCGCAGGTGTTATGCTCGCCGCCGCTGTAATCGGTCTTGTACTCCCGTCGCTTGAATACGGCGGTAAATATTCGCTTATCGTGACGATTGCCGGTGTTTTTTGTGGCGCACTTTGTGTTAACGTTATTGATAAGCTTATGCCTCACCTTCACAGATTAAGCGGTGTTGATCAGGAAGCACATCCCAACAGTCAAAACAGGATTGACAAGGTTTTGTTGTTTGTTGTTGCTATTGCCATTCATAACCTTCCCGAAGGTATTGCAGCAGGTGTTGGTTTCGGTACAGGAAATAACGTCGAGGCACTCACTATCGCAGGTGGCATTGCATTGCAGAACATTCCCGAAGGTATGGTTATTATAGCACCTATGCTCTCGGCGGGAATGAGCAGCAGAAGAACCTTCATTATCGCAACGATCGCAGGTGTTGTTGAAGTTGTAGGCACATTGCTTGGATATTTTGCAATTACCGTTTCGTCGGCGATACTTCCCTTCGCTCTTGCGTTTGCAGGTGGTACGATGCTTTATGTTATAAGCGACGAAATGATTCCCGAAACACACGCGCACGGAAGTGAGCGCGGTGCAACATTTTCACTGTTGCTTGGTTTTTGTTTGATGCTTACCCTCGACGTTATGTTAGGATAAATTCAAAAGCAGTCTGTTTTCTCAACAGACTGCTTTTTTTACAGGGTCCCCGAGAAGTCTTAGACTCCTTGGGGTCGTGATTCACGATATTTAAATATTTAGGATTTATTCTTTATAAGATATTTCTTAATTATTCCAGAAACCACAATCATAATTACGCTGACAAAAACAGCCGAGAATGTAATTATGACAAGATCCCAAAGAACAACACTTACAACTTGTGTTATTAGTGACGAATTCACTCTCGACATCCACAAACTCAAGATTCCGAACATAAGCGAAAGAGAGGTTACCAAATACAACAGATTAACAACCAAAATTGTTATACCGTTATACAAGAATCCGAGTCTGAACGAACGCAAAACAAGGAAAATCAAAACAATCAAGAGTACACAAATTATAATCAAACCTATGAACAACCAATCGGAGAACACCACGCCAATCATTACAGCAGGTACTTTTCCTACGATGTGTTCGAGGTCTTTAATTTCAAGAGTTTTGAATGCTTCTCCGAAGTTCATATCAAGGGTTATACGAAGATTGTTTTTATGTTCTTCTGTAAGTTCATAGCCCAAAATACCGCTCACAAACTTTTCTTCGTCCTCGATAAAGTCTATTATATCATCAGTGCTTATCAACAAAACGCTCTTGCCGTCAACAGCGGATCCTAATTTTCTGCTTATCAAACGACCGAAATATTCAGAAACCGTATTGCTATTCATAATCCTGGAAAACTGTTCTTTCGTTAGCGGTTCTTTAAGCGCATTTTGGTCGATATTATCATAAATTATATCAAATACGTTATCGGAATCACATCTAATGCCCAATTCTTCAAGATCGCTTTTATCTGATCTGCTGTATATGCTAATGTCTTCAAGTTCTAGAGAAGATATGATTTCTTTTACCGAATTTTCGGTTATGGCATTTCTTACAACAAAAAGCGCAAGCGTAGTAACCATAAGTATAGACAAAAGTATACTCAATGCGAGGGCACCTAAATGTGTCTTTATTCCACGTTTGTGTATTTTTAGAAGCTTTTTGCCTTTTGTTACTGTCAGCTCGGGGATTTCTTTAGAAGTTTCCGACTTTTCATCAACTTCTTCTTTTGATTCAGCCACAGGTTCTGCTTCAGGTTCTGCTACTGATTCGTCTGCAGATTCATTTGATGCTTCTTCAAAATCCACTTCATTTTCAACCTTTGCGTCTTCAGAAGCCTCTGTATTTGAGAGTTCTTCGGATTCAGAAGAAAGTGACTCGGTTGCTTCTATTGCACACGATTCCGTGGTTTTTAGTTCAACATCCTCTTCACATGAAGGCGTTTCCTCACAATCCGTCACAGCGGATTGTGAATCAAGAACAACCTTTTCTTCAAGATCAAGTTGCTCCTCAACAATAGGTTCTACTTTGCTGCCACATTGACCGCAAAAAACATCGTTCTCATTAAGTGGGTTTCCGCAATTTTTACAAGTCATACCAAAACCTCCTCAAAACTTAAAATTCGAGTATTAAACCATTTTTTCTTGTTTGACTTTTTTATCAATTACATGTCTTGATGCAAGTTCTTTCATAACGTCATCAACAGAAATTTCCATATCAGCCATAAGAACAAGTGCATGGTACATCAAATCGGCGAGTTCATAGATAGTTTCTTTCTTATCATCAGCTTTACCTGCAATGATAACTTCGGTCGATTCTTCGCCAACCTTTTTCAATATTTTATCCCTACCCTTTTCAAAGAGGTATGTTGTATAAGAACCCTCTTTTTTATCGGTTTTACGACCTTTTATAAGTTCCATAAGACCTTCGATAGTGAAGGGGGCTGCATTTTCGGTTATCATATTGAAAAAGCAGGTTTCGTTACCTGTGTGACATGCGGGTCCTGCAGGAATAACGTTAACCAACAAGGTGTCTTTGTCACAGTCGGTGGCGATCGAAACAACCTTTTGAATATTACCGGAAGTTTCACCTTTTCTCCAAAGTTCGTTTCTTGAACGCGAGAAGAAGCAGGTGTGTTCTTCTTTGATAGTAATTTCAAGACTTTCTTGATTCATATATGCAAGCATCAAAACCTTGCCTGTGCGTGCATCGGTTACAATAGCGGGAATTAATCCCTTTTCGTTATATTTAAGTTCGTTTATCTTCATTTTTGATTTCCTATCCTTACGTTTATACCATTGGATTTTAATTCTTTTTTAAGATCGCAAATTTTAATGTCACCAAAATGGAACACCGAAGCGGCAAGTCCAGCATCAACATCGGGGACGTTCTTGAACAAGTCTATAAAATGTTGTACTGTGCCGGCACCACCCGACGCAATAACGGGTATTTTTACAGCCGAACATACCTCGTTCAACAATTCAAGATCGAACCCATCGCGAACACCGTCGGTATCAATTGAGTTTACAACCAACTCACCCGCGCCGGAATCAACGCCGTTTTTCAACCATGATATCGCTTCAATCCCCGTATCTTCCCTTCCGCCTTTTGCGAAAACTCGGAATTGACCATCAACACGTTTTATATCGGCAGAAAGAACAACACATTGACTTCCAAACTTCTTTGCCCCTTCATAGATCAACTTCGGATTTCTGATAGCACCTGAATTGACACTGACTTTATCGGCACCGCTTTCAAGAACACGCGTGAAATCATCGATTGTATTTATACCACCGCCAACTGTTAAAGGAATAAAAACGTTGGAAGCAGATTCTCTGAGTATATCTGCAAAAAGCTTACGTTGCTCAAAAGAAGCGGTTATATCATAAAAAACAAGCTCATCCGCACCACTTTTGCTGTATTCTGCAGCAAGTTTTACGGGTGAATCAACGTCATTAAGACCGAGAAAGTTCTTTCCTTTTACAACTCTGCCGTCTCTGACATCGAGACAAGGAATGATTCTTTTCGTAATCATTGATTCCCCTCCCCGATTTTTATCGCTTCAATAAGATCGATATTGCCTGTATATATCGCTTTACCGACTATAGCTCCGTAAACTCCGCTTGCGCGAAGTTCTTTTATGTCTTCGATAGAAGTAACACCGCCCGAAGCGATAAGATTCAATTCATATTTTGAAAGAATCGTCTTATAAAGTTCGGTATTTGTTCCCGAAAGCGCACCGTCTTTCGAAATATCGGTGCAAATTATTGTATCGATTCCAAGAGAAAGCATTTCTCCGATAAAATCAAGCGTCGGAATACCGCTTTGTTCGGTCCAACCGCTGATCGAAACTATGCCGTCACGAGCATCGACGCCAACGGCGATTTTCTTTCCAAACTCATAAACTGCTTCTTTCAAGAACGCTTTATCAGAAACAGCCGAAGTACCGAGAATGATTCTATCGGCACCGACCGAAGCATATTTTTCAACAGTCTTGATGTTACGGATACCGCCGCCGATTTCACAAGGAACGCCAACCGAAGTGATTACAGACGAAACGGTTTCAAAATTCGTAGGTTCACCTTTTTTTGCACCTTCAAGGTCGACAAGGTGAATGTAACTTGCACCTTTTTTGACAAAATCCTCGGCTATCTCCAAAGGTTTTCCATATACTGTCATTTGAGCATAGTCGCCTTTAAAAAGACGAACTGCTTTTTTATCAAAAATATCTATTGCGGGTAATATCTGCATAAATTCCACCTATATTTCGCAGAATGACTTTAATATCATCAATCCGGCTTCTCCACTTTTTTCGGGGTGATACTGTGCACCCATAACGTTTTTATTTTGTACAGATGCAGTTAACATCGCACCGTAATCGGTTTTTGCGGTAATAAACTCTTCGGGACATTCTGCATGGAACGAATGAACGAAATATACAAACTCTCCGTTATGGGTATATTTGTATATACCGCCTTTGTTCTCGGTCAAATGCAACTGATTCCAACCGATATGAGGTATTTTATTATCACCGATAAGAGGTTCGATAGAAACAACTTTGCCGGGAATCAATCCCAACCCTTTGTGTGAGCCAAATTCAAGCCCTTCTTCGAACAAAAGCTGCATACCAAGGCAAATGCCCAAAAGAGGTTTGCCTTCTCGTGCAACGTCAATTACAACCTTATCAAGACCACTATCAGCAAGCGCTTTCGCCGCATCACCGAATGCACCAACACCGGGCAATATAAGACGTTCAGCAGCACGAATCGACTTTTCATCGTTAACTATTTCCGCGGAAATACCAAGATATTTAAGAGATGATTTTATGGAGAACAAATTCCCCACGCCATAATCAATTATTCCAACCATTATAATACACCTTTTGTTGAAGGAAGCACACCTTCTCTGCGAGGATCAATCATTGTTGCTTCATCAAGCGTTCTTCCGAAAGCTTTGAAGCATCCTTCGATAATATGATGTGTGTTTCGTCCTGCAAGTTTCTTTATGTGGAGAGTCAATTTCGCATTACGAACGAACGAAACGAAAAACTCACCCACCAATTCGGTATCAAAGTTACCGACTCTTTTCGCAGGAACCTCCAAATCGAGCGAAAGATGAGGTCTGCCCGAAATGTCAATAGCAGAAAGAACGAGAGATTCATCCATAGGGATTATCTTATCAGCATAGCGCTTAATTCCCTTCATATCGCCCAAAGCTTCTGCAAACGCCTTTCCGAGACAAATCCCAACGTCTTCAACGGTGTGATGTGCATCAACCTCAAGATCCCCTTTGCACTGTACATCAAGATCAAACATACCGTGAGATGCAAACAAAGTCAGCATATGGTCAAAAAAGCCAACGCCGGTATTAATATTACTCTTGCCTGTTCCGTCAATGTTGAGAGTTAATTTTATGTCGGTTTCTTTTGTTGTTCTTTTTATTTCAGAAATTCTCATCTTAACCTCCGATAATTTCCTTGAGCGATTCTGCGACGATCATCATTTGTTCTGGAGTACCAATAGTAATGCGAATATATTCGTTTATACGTTCGTTATCAAAACGTCTTATTAATATTTTGCGTTCGCGAAGTTCATTTGTGATATATTTTCCCGATATTTCGGGATGCTTCGCAAAAACAAAGTTCGTATTTGAAGGAATAACTTCAAAACCGATGTTTCTTAATTCTTCGGAAAATGCATCTCTCGTCGCACAAATTTCAGACACCATCGCTTTGTAGTAATCATTTTCTTTCAAAACAGCCGTTCCGGTTGCCTGAGTAAGTGTATTTACGTTATACGGATTGATTGAAAATTTCACTTTTTCAATATCATTTGCAAGCGATTCCGAAGTTATGATATAACCAAGTCTTGCACCCGCCATACCGCGAGATTTCGAAAAAGTTCCGACAACGACCAAGTTTTCATAGCGTTTTGTAAGTTCGGCTGCTGTTTCTCCCGAAAAATCCGCATAAGCTTCATCAATAACGACAACGTTGGATTTGTTGTTATTAAGAATATCTTCAATTTGGGAAAGCGAAATCTTCTTTCCCGTGGGAGCATTTGGATTGGCAATAAAAACCGTATTTTTTACATCATAATAATCCTTCGGTTCGACAGAAAGCTCCGAATCAAGAGGAATAACTTTCTTCTCGATACCGCAAAGATCGGCATATACCGAATAAAAGCCATAAGTTATATCAGGAAAAGCCGCGCCGCAGTTTTTGCCGCAAAACGTCAAAAAACAAAGATACAAAGCTTCGTCTGAACCATTGGTGAAAATCACGTTGTTTCCGCCGAATCCAAAAACCTTATTAAAAGCTTTCTTAAGCTCTGTACAATTCAAATCTGAATATAAATTCATTTCCAGGACCGCTTCTGCAGTCGCTTTTGCAACATTTTCTGCAGGGGGATATGGGAATTCGTTTGTATTTAATTTTATAAATTCACCCGGTTTCGGCTGTTCTCCGGGGACATACGCTTTTAACGGTTGTA
>JAZOSQ010000004.1:0-7400 GCA_045657245.1 Eubacteriales bacterium
ATTCAGCCAGGTTACCATCGACGAAGAACCTTCCGAAGAACCCTCTGAAGAACCTTCCGAAGAACCCTCTGAAGAACCTTCCGAAGAACCTTCTGAAGACGAATCTGAAGACGAATCCGAAGAAGAACCCACCGTTCCTTCTGAAGATGAATCTGAAGAAGACAATGAACCTGTTGAACCCGGCGATGCTTCCAGCATGATCGTGTTCGCTATCCTCGCTCTCCTTGCAATCGCAGGCTCTGCAGTTGTAATCAAAAAGCGTAGATAAGACAGAATTTCGTAAAAACGAATAAAAAAGGGCGGCCTTGTGCCGCCCTTTTTGTATTCTTGACATAAAGTCGAAAGTATGGTATACTTTATCCAAATAAAAGGATTAATTGGAGGTAAGTATGACCCGCTTTAGAAAATCGCTGTCAGTGATTTTATCATTGGCATTGCTCGTTTCCGTTTTCGTAGCTGTGGTCCCCCAGAATGTTTCAGCACTTTCTTATAGAACCGGCGCAAACTCCGCACATTCTACCTATAAAGGAAGCCGATTCTATAGTAATTTCCAAAAACTAGAACTTACAGGCGACGGCAGAACCGACGTTGTAGCAGTTGCGTTGTCCCAGCTTGGCTATGTAGAAAGCTCGACAGCATACGACTTTGACGGCGAGGGGGCAGGTTCGGGCAATAACACCGAATATTGCTATAATATGGGTGACTATGGCGAAGGATACGGATATTATTGGTGTGCGACCTTCGTTTCTTGGGCACTTTATCAGGCACAGTGTACCGACCAGATGGGTTATTCCGACTGGATTCGTAACCACAAGGGCGACGAAGAATATATTTGGTGCGAAGTTTCTTGCTCGACTTGGGCAACCCAACTTCGTCTCTTCAACTATTTCAAAAAATCTGCTGCGGCAGGCAATAACTATAAACCCCAATCGGGCGACTTGATATTCTTCTCTTGGAGCGGCGCAACAAGCAGTGAAGACCATATCGGTATTGTTGTTTATTCCGATGATTCCTATGTTTATACCGTCGAAGGTAATACAAGCAGCCAAAACTCGCTCGATTCCAACGGCGACGGACTCTATTTCAAGAAATACGCGCTTGACTATAAATACATAACCGGTTACGGCGTTCTTCCTTATAAAACTGTTGACACAGTCGAAAAGATCGATTACAGCGGTGCGAACCCCACCCCCGGTTACTATATGTGTAACGCTTCGAAATATATTTATGCTTCCGAAACCGCGACAAGCTCGAGCATCGCGACACTTCGCTATTCGATGTTCGAAGTTACCGAAATCGCAAGTAACGGCAGACTTAAAGCAAAGGGTATAACAACCACAACCGGCGAAGTTGTTGAAGGTTATATCGAAAACAACACCGCAAGAGTTATTCAGATCACTTCTGCCGAAACCACCTTGGCAGAACAGCTTAATAACGTTATCAAACTTGCAGAAAGTGCTGACGAAGAAGACTATACAACCGAAAACTATGAATCACTTCAATCGACATTGATCAAAGCGAAGGCACTTTTAACAGACGAAAACGCTACCGATGACCAGATTTCCGAAATGATTTCGGCGCTCGAAACAGCAATTAACAACAAAAAAGATCCCGAAGTTATTCCTGTTGACAGCCCCGATAACTATACCTTCCCGACAAGAGATCTTTATTATAACTCTTCCTCGACCGTCTTCACGGGTGATGACGTAAAATGGGTTCAGGCGATGCTTGTTCAGCTTGGTTACGATATCGATATCGACGGTTCTTACGGTCCTGCAACAAAGACCGTTATGACCCAATTCCAGTCTGATTATGGACTCGACCCCGACGGAAGCTGTGGTCCTGCAACAAGAGCAAAGCTTTCTTCTCTTTGGGAAGAAATGAAACTTGCGAATATCGAAATCGCGCTCGACGCGACCTTCTCGAACGTTGAAAACGGCGAAACCGTTGAAACTGCGACAGTTGGCGATACACTTTATCTCGGATTCGATTTGACTGCAGCGGAAACAGGCGAAAGCATTAATGACGTTGTCGAAAAGGCATATACAGTAACGCTTTCTATCGTTGACCCCGACGGAAATGTTGTCGAAACGGCAGAACTTGACAGCTTGGATAACGGTTTGATTTCTGCAATCACAGAAAAGGTTGGCGAATATAAGGCAATCGTAAACGTTGAAGGCGACGTTGACTTCAATTATGAAGCAGTAATCACCGTTGAAGCATCTTATATCTTGGGTGACGTTGACGGTAATAACGAAGTTGCTTCGCTTGACTATATCGTATTAAGACGTATTATAATGGGAACTTATACCGCTTCCGCGGAAGCAACTCTTGCCGGTGATATCAACAAAAACGGCGAGATCGATAATACCGACTATATCCTGCTCAAGCGTGCGATAATGGGTACTTATACTATCGCATAATAGAAATTAACAATAAAAAATGCTCCCGAAAGGGAGCATTTTTGTTTTGTGGGGGGGGATTAATCACAGCGAAGCTGTGTATGTAATCAGTGCAAAGCACTGAATGTAATCCAACGCAGTTGGAATGTAATCAATCCGAAGGAAATTCACCTTCGGTGATGACATACACACTACGTGTGATGACATACGCCTAATGGCGATTACATACCAATCCTTCGGATTGGATAAAAATAAGACAGCCGTTTTGCTGTCTTATTTTTGGTGCGGATGAAAGGACTTGAACCTTCACGCATATGCACCGGTTTCTAAGACCGGCTCGTCTGCCAATTCCGACACATCCGCATATTCACTTCGCCGACCATTCTATCACAAATCACCGCGTTTGTCAATCAAATCGTGAAGGAAATACTTGATTATAACGGGGAAATGGAGTAAAATATAAAAAAGAACTTGAATTTTGGAGGTTTACGATGAACGTAACCGAGAGATTTTTGAAATATGTTTCATTCGGAACAAATTCGAACGAAGATTCCGAAACCTGCCCCTCGACAAAATCACAACTTGTGCTTGGCGAATACCTCGCAAAAGAGCTTGAAGCTATCGGACTTTCCGACGTCGGTATCGACGAAAACGGATACGTTCACGGTGTTTTACCTGCAACAACAGGTCGCGAAAACGATAAAGCAATCGGCTTTATTGCCCATATGGACACGTCACCTTCGGTTTCGGGTGATAATATAAAGCCCGCTATCGTCAAATACGAAGGCGGAGATTTGATGCTTAGCCCGACCGAGTTTATAAGACCTTCCGATTATCCTGCGCTTTCCGAATATGTCGGAAAAGAGCTTATCGTAACCGACGGAACAACCCTTCTCGGTGCAGACGATAAGGCGGGTATTGCCGAAATTTTCACCGCGCTTGAATATCTTGTCGCACACCCCGAAATATCTCACGGCAGAATCCCCGTTTGTATAACTCCCGACGAGGAGATCGGCAGAGGTGCGGATAGATTTGATTTGAAGCGTTTTAATGCCGATTGGGCATATACCGTCGACGGCGGCGAGCTTGGCGAGATCGAATATGAAAACTTCAACGCCGCATCGGCAAAAATTACCGTTCACGGCATCAATATCCATCCCGGCTCTGCAAAAAACAAGATGAAAAACGCCGTTCTTCTTGCGGCAAAGTTTGTTAATATGCTTCCCGATGCCGAAACTCCTGCGCATACAGAGGGATATGAAGGATTCTATCACGTTTGTGCAATGGGCGGTGACGAAACAACGGCGTTCATCCAGCTTATAATTCGTGACCACTGCGAAAATATGTTTAATATGCGCAAATTTTACGTCAAACGCCTTGCCGAATATCTTAACGAGGTTTGCGGTGAAGGCACTTTTGAGGCAGAAATCAAGGATAGCTATTACAATATGAAGGAAAAAATTCTTCCTCATATGCATATTATCGACAGCGCCGTTTCGGTAATGAAACAGGTTGGTGTCGAGCCGAAAATCGTTCCGATTCGTGGCGGTACAGACGGTGCGCGGCTTTCTTATGAAGGTTTGCCCTGCCCGAATCTTTCGACGGGTGGACTTAATTTCCACAGCATCCACGAATTTATCCCCGTTTTTGCGATGGAAAAGATGGTTGAGGTCATCGTTGGTTTGGCAAAAGGTGAGTCGAAATGAACGGCGAATATTCAATAAAGCCGATTGCGTTCATTCATAACGATTTGAAGACGAAATTCGGTGTACCAAGACAAAGCGGACTCGCGCCGGAGCTTGTTTCGGAGATTGTTTTTGAGCCCGAGTATCGTGTTTCGGAAGCTTTGAGGGGCTTGACCGATTTTTCGCATATTTGGTTGATTTGGAGCTTTTCCGAGGCGAGAAGGGAAGGTTTTTCCCCGACGGTTCGTCCCCCTCGTCTTGGCGGAAACGAGAGGTTGGGCGTGTTTGCAACCCGTTCCCCCTTCCGTCCGAACTCACTTGCGCTTTCTTGTGTAAAACTAGAAAAAATCGAGAAAAGGGAAGGGCTTGGCGATGTTCTTATCGTTTCGGGCGCGGACCTAATGAACGGCACACCGATTTATGATATAAAACCGTATTTACCATATGCCGATTCAATTCCCGACGCTGTCGGCGGTTTTGCACCCGACGGTGGAAAGGTTTTGGAGGTCGAAAGCGAAGTCGAATTGAAAATGAGCGAAACGCAGAAGAAATCGCTTTTTTCGGTGCTTTCCCGTGACCCAAGACCGCAATATCACGACGACAAAAGCCGAATTTATGGTATGGAGTTCGGCGATTTTGAGATTAAATTCAAGGTCGAAAACGAAAAAGTCATCATCGTTTCGGCAGAAAGAAATTGAAAGAGGTAACATTTATGTTCTGTAACAAATGCGGAAACCAAATTCCCGACGGATCGTCATACTGTAATTTTTGTGGAAACGGCATCGGCAACCCCCAGAACGGTTTTGGCGGTGTAGCGCCCTATCTTACGAGGAAGGAATATTTCAAGACCGCTTGCTCGCAAAAGGCAAAAAACATCATAAAAGCAGGGAAAATTCTCCTTCTCGTTTGCTCGATTTTATTGGTGGCTTCTTTGGTGAGTGCGTTTGTCGAAGCGAAATCGATTTTCGGCGAAGCATACAGCGAAGGTGACTTCAAAACCGTTGTTGCGCGTTTGGAAGAGCTTTCCGGCGAAAGTTTGGGCTTCACCGAACAAGACTATGCCGATATTGAAAGTATAGAGGCGGAGTTCAAAAAAGAGTTCGATATGACGTTTGTAGAGTTTTTCGAAGTTATATTATATTCGATATATGCTGTCATAGCGGTATCTGCTCTTGCGGTTATCATCCTTTCATATTTTACAATGCGAAACATCAGCTTGGTAACTTCGATAATCGCACTTGTTATATCGTTCTTTTTCCTTGGCGGACTTATTGCAATAGGTATGACGGTAACGCTTCTTGTTCTCGTTTGCATACTCAGAAAGGAATATAAAGCATATTCCGAAAATCGTTATTCCTTTACAAATCTCTCCAACGAACCCGATTTTTCGAACTAAAAAAACGTGGGCTGTGCAAAGAAATTTGCATAGCCCCTTTCTTTTTTTATTTACTTCTTCTCATAAATATGCTATACTATGGGTAGATTTTTTTCGGAGGAAACAAATGGATATAATAGCAAAAATAGCCGAAGAACTTAAAATAAGAACAACCCAGGTTGAAGCGGCGGTAAAGCTTATCGACGAGGGAAACACGATTCCTTTCATCGCACGTTACCGTAAAGAAGCAACGGGTTCGCTTGATGACGAAAAGCTTCGTGAACTCCACGAAAAGCTCGAATTCTATCGTGCGCTCGATGCACGTCGTGCCGATGTAAAACGTCTTATCGACGAGCAGGGCAAACTCACAGACGAGCTTGTCGAAGCAATCGAAAACGCAAAAACCTTGTCCGAACTTGAAGATATTTACCGTCCCTATCGCCCGAAGCGCAGAACGAGAGCGAGTATTGCGGCAGAAGCAGGACTTACTCCTCTTGCGGAATTGATGCTCGAACAGAAAAAAGGGTTTGATATTCTTGCCGAAGCGGAAAACTTTTTGAACCCCGAAAAGAAGATCGTAACGGCAGAAGACGCAATCAACGGCGCAAAGGATATTATCGCAGAGCGTGTTTCGGACAATGCCGAATACCGCAAATGGATTCGTGAATTCACATATAGAACGGGAAACCTCGTTTCGAAGGCAAAAACAGAGGAAGATACCGTTTACCGCATATATTATGACTATAACGAGCCTCTTTCAAAGATGCCTTCTCACAGAATCCTTGCCGTTGACAGAGGCGAAAAGGAAGGCGTGCTTTCGGTTAAGGTTGAAGTTGATAAACAACGTGTTTTTGACTATCTTAACGGCGAAATGCTCACAATACACGAATGTCCTTCCACGGAATATGTTCGTGAAGCGACCGAAGACGCTTATGAACGTCTTATAGCACCCTCGGTACAAACCGAAATGAGAAACCTTATCACCGATAACGCACAGGAGCAGGCGATTCGTGTTTTTGGTGAAAACCTCAAAAACCTTCTTATGCTTCCTCCCGTTAGAGGTAAGGTAGTTATGGGTTTTGACCCTGCGTACAGAACGGGCTGTAAGATTGCCGTTGTCGACGGATTTGGTGACGTGCTTGACACCACCGTTGTCTATCCGACACCTCCCCAGAACAAGACCGAGGAAGCAAAAGCAACCCTTAAAAAGCTCATCGAAAAGCATAAAATCGATATAATCTCTATCGGTAACGGAACCGCTTCCAAGGAAAGCGAGATTTTCGTTGCAGGCATGATAAAAGAGCTTGACAGAGAAGTAAGCTACATTATGACGAACGAAGCGGGTGCATCGGTTTATTCCGCATCGAAGCTCGCGAGCGAGGAATTCCCTCAATTCGACGTATCCTTGCGTAGTGCGGTTTCGATTGCAAGACGTTTGCAAGACCCTCTTGCAGAGCTTGTGAAGATCGACCCGAAGGCGATCGGCGTTGGTCAATATCAGCACGATATGGAACAAAAAGCACTCGACAGCTCGCTTGCAGGCGTTGTTGAGTCCTGTGTTTCGGGTGTTGGTGCAGACCTTAATACTGCCTCTGTTTCGCTTCTTTCTCATATCGCAGGTATAAACTCGAAGATTGCAAAGAGCATTTATGAATACCGTACCACCGTTTCGAAATTCAAGACGAGAGCCGAGCTTTTGAAGGTTAAGGGTATCGGTGAGAAGGCATATAAACAGTGTGTCGGCTTCCTCCGCGTTCCCGAAAGTAAAGAGGTACTCGATAACACTTCGGTCCACCCCGAAAGCTATTCGGCGGCTTATGCACTTTTAAAGCTCCTCGGCTATACCGAGGACGATGTGCGCTCGAGAAAGCTTGGCGAGCTCAAAGCAAAGCTCGAAGCAAAGGGCAAGGATGCGGTTGCAAAAGAGCTTGGTATCGG
>JAZOSQ010000005.1:0-16907 GCA_045657245.1 Eubacteriales bacterium
TTTTTTTATTTGTTTGAGATTTTTTTGAGATTCCTTTGAGACTTTGCTCGGATTTATTCGGGATGAAATATTGTTTTTCGGGAGTTAAAATTATAACGTCAAATGCGACGGAAGGAGGTTTTGAAAGCGGAAAATCAGAAAACACAAAACAATCCGTTCAAATCACAAAGCGAATGTGAAAAGCGTGTTAACGAATACTTCGAAAAGCATCTTGCCGAAAGCGGTGAGGTCGCAGATATCGAATCACTCGCAGATTATCTTGGTACGACGAGGGACGAGATGATTAAAATGATGAACGGAAAAAGGTTTGGAAAAACCTTGAGAATGGCAAGAAACCGCATTGCCAAAATCAAAAAACAACTTGCATTCGGCGGTAAAATACCCGCGGCGGTTCTTTCCTTTGATTTGAAAAACAATCACGGTTATCGTGACAAGCCCGAAGAAAACAACGAGCAAAACAACGAAGCAGTCATTTTCAAAGGAAAAGCTTCCGATTGGGCACAATGAGAGAGATTTTGATCGAACCGAATGAAAAGCAGAGAGCGTTTTTCGAATCGACGGCGAAATACACAGCATACGGTGGAGCACGTGGCGGTGGGAAAAGTTGGGCGATGAGAATTAAGCTTATATTACTTGCTTTGAATTACGACGGGATACAGATACTTCTTCTTCGGCGAACACTTGCGGAGCTTAGAGAGAACCATCTTCTGCCGATGATGGCGCTCCTTAAGGGTACGGCGAAATATTCCGCGGGTGAGAAGGAGTTTCGGTTCAACAACGGTTCGAGAATACGGCTTGGTTATTGTGACAGCGAAAACGACGTTCTTCAGTTTCAAGGACAGGCGTACGAGGTTATCGGTTTGGAAGAGGCGACTCATTTTACGGAGTTTCAGTTCCTCGCCTTATCCGAAAGCAACCGCGCCTCCGGAAATATGAAAACTCGGTTCGCTCCCAGAATGTATTTTACATGCAACCCCGGCGGTGTCGGGCACGAATGGGTTAAAAGACGGTTTATCGACAGAGAATTCCGTGGGAACGAGAATCCGGATGACTATCGTTTTATCAAAAGTTTGGTGTTCGACAACAAATTTATTATGGAAAACAATCCTGAATATCTTGATACTCTGATGAATCTGCCCGAGATTCGAAGGAAAGCGATGCTTTATGGCGATTGGGATGCTTTTGAGGGTGCCTTTTTCCCCGAATTTGACCCGAGAAGGCATATTTTCGACGGTGAAGCGGATATTCCCGACAGTGCGATTCGTTTTCGAGCTTTGGATTACGGATTGGATATGACGGCGTGTCTTTGGTGTGCAGTCGATTCGAACGGTAAGGTTATCGTTTATAAAGAGCTTTATGAAAGCAACCTTCTTTTATCCGAGGCGGCAGACAAAATCATCGCTTCAACGGAAAAGAACGAAAACATCAGATACACCGTCGCCTCGCCCGACCTTTGGAACAGACGGCAGGAAAGCGGAAAAAGCGGTTTTGATATTATGGCTTCACGAGGGCTTACCCGTATGATAAAAGCGGACAACAGCCGTATTGCAGGATGGCGAATTGTTCGTGAATATCTTAAATCGGGTTCTTATTACGGCGGCGAACCGAAAATTATCATTTCGAGGAAATGCACGAATCTTTTGAGATGTATCCCCCTTCTCCGATTTGATGAGCGCATAAGAGAGGATGCGGCAAGTACACCGCACGAAATCACACACGCTCCCGAAGCTTTGCGTTATGCTTTAATGTCAAGACAACCGAAAACTCCGCCGAAACAGAACAAAAGGTTTTCGGGAAATATTTATGCATTTGACAATATAAAACGAGAGAGCCCCACGGGTGATTTCGCAGAATTTCTTTCCTATTGAATTTCTTTTCTATCGAAAGGAGAAAGATGAAAAACAAAAAAGTTTTGCCTTTTACGGAAGAATGGGATCTTTATGAAAAAGGCAAGGAATACAACTATTCTATTAATCTTTATGAAAACGTGAACACCAACGAAAGATTCTTCAGAGGCGATCAATGGGATAATCTTAACTCGGGTGGGTTGCCTACCCCGGTGTTCAATATCTTTAAGCGCATTATCGGTTTCTTTACGAGCAGTATTATGCAAACACCAATCAAGATGCGCTTCTCTTTCAACTCACCCTACGGCGTCAACGGTTTTGGCGAAGAGGAGGCGAGAATCGCCTCTGAAAAGCTCAATCGCATATCCGATATGCGTTGGGAGAAAAACAAAATGGACAATCTTCTTGCCTCGGCGCTGACCGATGCCGCCGTTTCGGGTGATGCTATATGCTACACCTATTGGGATCCGAACGTTAAAACGGGACAGCCGTTCACGGGGGATTTCAAGACGGTACTTATCGACAACACGAACGTGTTTTTCGGCGATCCGAACTCAAAGAACGTGCAATCTCAACCTTATATCCTTATTGCACAGCGAGAAACGGTCGATTCACTTATCGCCCAAGCAAAGAAAAACGGGATGCCCGATTCCGAAATCAAAAAAATCATACCTGACGACGATACTGTTTCGCAATCGGGAGATTTGGCGAAAATCGAGCTTCAGGGTACAAAATGTATTTCACTTATCAAGCTTTGGAAGGACGAAGACGGTCGTGTTCTCTATCGCAAGTCGGTCAGAAACACCGTCATCAAGGATACCACCGAAACGATGCTTTCGCTTTATCCCGTTGCATTTTTTAACTGGACGGAAGTGAAAAACAGTTGGCACGGACAGGCGGTCGGCACAGGGCTTATCGACAATCAGATCTTTATAAACAAGGGCTTTGCTATGGTTATGAAGCATATGATGGACACAGCTTTTTCGAAGGTTGTTTATGATTCGACCGTACTTGACGGTTGGTCGGACAGAGTCGGTGAAGCTATTGCCGTGAATGGTCCGGTTGATAACGTGGCACAGGTTATTTCGCCCGGGCAGATGCAATCGGGTATACTTGAAATGCTTTCCATGGCTATCACCCACACAAAAGAGTTCCTTGGTGCAAACGATGCCGCTTTGGGTGACGTTGCACCCAACAACACGAGTGCGATTCTTGCATTGCAAAACGCTTCTGCCGTACCTTTGGAAAACGTGAAGCGAAGTCTTTATCAGTTTGTCGAAGACGTTGGACTTATTTGGCTTGACTTTATGTTTTCATATTACGACGACAAGCGTCTTGTTGAATTGGACGGCGAAGGAAAAGCTTCATACGAGCAATTTTCTCTTTCGAAGTTCAAGAACTCTTTATTTAATTGCAGAGTTGACGTTGGTGCAAGTAGTTATTGGAGTGAGATATCTTCGCTCAACACACTTGATTCACTCCTTAAACTGAACCGAATTTCGACTGTGCAATATTTGGAACGTCTTCCTTCGGGACTTGTTCCCGACAAGGACAGACTTATCGAAGAAATACGTTTGGCGGAAGAACAAGCCAAGCAGGAAGGACAGGAACAAACAGAGATTGAAAACCATCAATAACGAACAGATTCTCGACACAATTTATGATCTTGCGGATATGCAGGGTTTGAGAATCGATGAATTTCTTTTGAAGGTCGAAGAAGAATTCGGCGAACAGCCGACGAGTCTTGAAGGGTTGCCCGAAAATATTGTCAACGAGCTTACAACCGCTCGCGAGCTTAAGAAAGAAGCTCGCAGACAGAACAGAATGAAGCAATCGGAAGACGAAACGGCAAATCAGATTAAAACCTTCAGAGAATACTTTCCCGAAACTTCGCCCGAAGAAATTCCCGAAAGCGTTTGGGCAGAGGTTGCATCAGGCGTTCCCCTCGCTCACGCTTTTGCACTCTACGTTGTCGCACAGGACAGCATGGACAAATATGCACAAGACGTGAACGAAAGAAATTTCCAGAAAAGCGCACCCGCAGAATCCGACGGCTCTACCGAACCGGTATTCACCAAGGAAGAAGTCGAAAAGATGAGCGGACGCGACATTAAAAACAATTACAAAAACATTCTCAAAGCCATGAAGGGCTGGAGATTCAATTAAAAAATTTTTGGAGGATAAACAGTTTGGCTAACTATAACAGTATTGAAAAAATCATCAGTGCGGAAATTCTCCGCACCAACGAAGACAACCTTCTCGCAAACACCGTTTGTAACACTCAGTTCGCAGGGGACATCAAAAACTGCGGTGACAGTGTTGTCTTTATCGGTCTTAACGACCCCACCGTTTATGATTATGAAGGCAGCATCACCTACGAAGACATCGACGATGCGTCGCTTCAGCTTCTCATCGATCAGGACAAGGCATTCTCTTTTAAGATCAAGGATATCGAAGCTCTTCGTTCTTCCATCGGTCTTGAAGACAGCCAGACCAAGAGAGCAAGTTACTTACTCAAAAACGAGGTCGATACTTATGTATTCTCGCTTTATGGCGAAGCAGGTTCTTCTATGGACGAATCTGAAGTTACTCCCTCTAACGTACTGCAGCTTATTGCAGAAATGAAGCAGAAGCTCGAAGAAGCAAACGTGCCTGACGGAAGAACCTGGATCGTTGTGCCCCCGTTCATCAAGACAAAGCTTATGCTCGCAGGTATCAAGTTCCAGATTAACAATGGTGTCAACGGCACAGGTGCTGTTGCCTTCACAAACGAGCTTGGTTGTGATATTTTCGTTTCCAACCAGCTTGCAAAGGACGAAAACGGAAACACCATGATGCTTGCAGGTTCTTATTCTGCTATTGCTTATGCAGAACAGGTTCTTGAAACTCAGGTTCTTGACAGACTCGAAAATTCGTTTGACAAGGCAGTTCGTGGTAGACTTGTTTTCGGTGCGAAGGTTATTAAGCCCAACGAACTTGTTTGCTGTCCCGTTTCTGACGGCGGTAATATTATTGAATAAGAAAAGGAGAACATAGAATATGGCACAGAATATTATTTCTTACACTACCAACGGCTTTTTCAAAGCTAATGCAATGGCTCTTACTTCCCTTACCGAAGCGGAGTTTAACACCAACCTTTCCGACGGCAAGGAAATTACCGTTATCATCGACACGGCATCGAGTTCTGAATCCGACATCGTTCTTTGCTGTATGCCCGCAGGCAACGGTTTCGGAGAAATTAAGGTGCCTCTTATTTCGAAGACTCTTAACGTTATCAATCTTACCACTTTAGGTATCAAGAAAAACGACGGCACTGCTGAATTCAAATTGACTGATTCGAGCGGTTCCGCAGTTTCTCCCCAAGGGGTCAAGATCTGCTTTGTTAAGCACGTCACCGTAATTAATCATTAATTTTCGGGCTGCCTCAAATTTATTGTGGCAGCCCTTTTCAAACAAGGAGAATGACATGACAGGAAAAGAACTTTTTGATATTGCTCTTGACCTTTGCGGTCTTCGAAAAACAGACGGAAGCATCCCGAACGATGTCGACGACCTTCAGCAACGCGCAATATCTTTGATAAACCTCGTTCTTGCAGAAAACGCAGAGATCGATTGTCGAATACGACGTATCGAGCATAGTACAAATTGCATAAACTCGCTTGATGAACGACTCGACTGCTGTGATATCGTCGCTTCATCAGTTCTTCCCTATGGTATGGCTCGACTCTTGCTTCTCGGCGAGGATGATGCGCTCGCGTCGAATTTCCATAATCTTTATTTGGATTCACGTAAACGTGCAATCAATTTTGGCAAGGCAAGAATCGAATCAATAACGGAGGTATATAAATGATACTCGGTTCTGGAAAAGGTTTTGCCGGGATTGACGAAAGAACCGAGCTTCAAAACGGAGTTAATATCGCAAAATACATGCGGAATTTTCGTGTCACCGACAGCGGTTCGATCGTCAAGAGAAATGCTTTGAAAAAAATTTGCGGTTTTGGTGAGCTCGGCCCCGACGGAGAGAAGACGGTTCCTGTTTACGGGATTTGGACAGGATATTTGGGTAATCGTGAAATTGCCGTTATTTCGGTCGACGGAATGTTAATTGGATTTGATATAAGTGTTTCAAATCCCGAACCGGAATATATTGGCACTATTCCCGCAAAAAAATGTATTATGTTTGAATTCAACGGATTTTTATACATCAAAGCCGGCGATTATTACGGGAAATTTGATGGAACAAAAATTCATGTTGTCGAAGGATATATTCCCTGTGTTGCAATTGGATGTGCGCCTTCAGGTGGCGGCGAGATTTTCGAACAAATCAATCTTATTTGCAACAAGAGAAGGGTTTTATTTTCGCCCGACGGTGAATCTTTAAGCTTTAAACTTCCCGAAGCCGAAATTGATTCTATCGTATCTGTCAAGCTTGACGGAATTGAATACGAAAATGAATATTCGCTTTCGGAAGGTTCTACCGTACAATTCACAGAAGCTATACCGGAAGGCATAAACAGTCTTGAAATCACCTATTCAAAACTCAACGCAGAAAGTGACCGAAAACGCATCTTTGATTGTACAAAGGTTATGCTTTTTGGCGGCAACTCCGATGGTCGCGCCTTTCTTTGGGGCAATCCCGACTTCCCTAATTATCGTTTCCATTCCGACCTTGCGGACGGCATTCCGAGCGTTGAATATTTCCCTGTAAACGCCTTTACGGTTATCGGCAACAGCAAGATTAATTGTATTGTTCAACAATATGACAGACAGCTTATATTTACTAAAAACGAAGCATATTATTCTTATTGTGATCTTCAAAAAGATAGTTTGGGAAACATTTATTCTTCGTTCCCAGTATTTAGCCTTAACGGAAGCAAAGG
This sequence comes from Eubacteriales bacterium, assembly GCA_045657245.1. Lineage (GTDB taxonomy): Bacteria > Bacillota > Clostridia > Oscillospirales > CAG-382 > Coliplasma. The sequence goes on from JAZOSQ010000005.1 coordinate 6,728, forward strand.
ATGTCTTTTTGAAACGGAAGGATGTATCATAAACAATCGTCCGGTCACCCTTTGCAACGACGGACTTAATATGTGGGAATCAACTTCGGTGCAAAACGAAAAGAATGCAATTTGTTTCTCCTCCCCTATCGGAAAATCGATTTCAAATTTGTTGAAGCTTAACACGGAAGATTTTAAGATGTTCGATTTTCAGGCGAATCGGGAACTTTATTTCATTCACGAAGGAACAGCATATATTTATAACTATGGAAACGGAAGTTTTTATTGTTATGATGGTTTTGACGGAAGCGAATATTCGGTTTTCAAATCGAAGCTTTATATCGTTAAAGGAAACAATCTCTTTGTTTTCGGAAACGATATTGAAAGTAATAATGAAGTTTCTGCCGTATGGGAAAGTGCACACATTTCCACTTCCAAAAAAACGGGAATATGCGACGTTGTCGGGTTTGATACCGATATTCACGTTAAAGGCTCGGTCGAACTTGATTTTGGGTTCGAAAAGGGGAATTCGGGAAGCAAAACCGAAAGAAAATTTATTTTCACCGACAAGAATGACGGCTTTTTGAGAATCTCGTTCAGACCGTCGATTAAACGTGCGATGCCCTTTTTGTTGAAGGTTACAGCGAACGGAAACGGAAAATTCATCGCACACGGTTTTGTAATAAAAACAAGAGAAAAAGAAAGGAGCTTCAAAATTGGCTTACGATAATACAATTGAAAATCTCAAATTGGCTTTAAGTGATTATTCTAAAGACGAGGAAACGCTTAATGAGTTGTATAAAACTGCACTCGAAAATATCGCCAACCAACATACTGTAGCGCAAGAAAAAATCGAAAATCAATACCGTACCGACAGAAATCAGGCTTACAGCGACACAGCAAGAGAAGAAAGAAACACTCTGAACACTCTTGCATCAAGAGGGCTTGGTTTTTCGGGAGAAACCGCGCAAGCAAAGCTTAATTCCGACATTATTCTCGGTAACCGTTTCGGAAAACTTGCAAGCGACAAGAACGCAACCAGCGCCGAGCTTGAGCTTATGTTTGCAGACAAAAAAAACGAGCTTGCCTTTGACCAAGCAGAAAAAATAAGCAATTATCACGATAATCGAAACAAGCTTAACGCGGAAATTGCGAATATGGAGCTTAGCAAAGAGCAAAGCGAGGCACAGATCAAAGCAGATATGGAAAAGCTTCAGGCAGAACTTGACCACAAGGCAAAAGAGCTTGAATGGGAAAAAGAAAATGCCGAAGCAAACAGAAATGCCGATCGTGAAAAATACATGGCTCAAATCAAGGCGGAAATGGCAAGACTTCAAGCAGAGCTTGACCAGAAAGCAGATGAGCTTGATTGGGAAAAAGAAAATGCCGAAGCGAACAGAAATGCCGAACGCGAAAAATATATGGCGCAAATCAAAGCAGAAATGGCAAGACTTCAGGCAGAGCTCGACCAGAAAGCAGATGAGCTTGATTGGGAAAAAGAAAACGCAGAGGCGGAAAGAGATGCCGAAAAAGAAAAATATGAAGCTGAAATTAGGGCTAAAAAAGAAATTGAAATTTTGACTATGGAAACCGAAAAACAGCTTCTACAAGCAGAACTTAACGCAAAATACAATTCCGGCAAGACCTCTGGTTCTTCGGGGAATTCGGGAAATTCCGGAAATTCGGGAAATGACGCCGACGGATATAAACCCAGCACATCGGCTAAAGATCTTGCGAAGCAGTTGGTTTCCTGTGCTACGGGCGGTAACTCCACCATTAAGAACGAAAAGCAAACCTATTATATCAACAAATATTTGCTTGATTTGAAGGAAAATTACAATATCAACAGCGATTACTACAACGAACTTGTGCTTATGCTTAAATCGTATGGATATACTTCTTCAAGCGAAAGCGATATGCGTATTCAAGTTATAGCTTACGATTCGGAGGATACTTACAACACGGTTTATAAGCAAGCCTACAACAAAAATATTCTTAACGGTATGAGCGAATCGAATGCAAAAACCGATGCGATAGCAAAAGCAACCACAAGCCGTATGGACTATATTTATTCTTGTGCAAAGAACGATACGGAGTTTAAGAATTGTTGTAAGGCGCTCGGTATTGACAACACTACCATTACCAACTATCTTAACTCGCTATCCTCGCCAGGCGGTTCGTCTATTATAGTTTCGAACAACACAACCAACTTGCTTAAATAGGAGGAATTATGGATATTAACAACTACATCGAGCCCGAGCTTTTTATCATCGTTCCAGTTCTTTACGTTCTTGGGATTATGATAAAAAAGAGCAACGTTCAGGATAGGTTCATCCCTTTGATTCTCGGAATTATGGGTATTTTACTTGCTACCGTTTATAAGCTTACGGCATACCTTCCGACCGATATTTCGGGTGTTTTGGGGATTATCTATTCGGGTATTACCCAAGGGTTGCTTTGTGCGGCGGCGAGTGTTTATACAAACAACATTGTAAAGCAAATGAAGAAAAAGGAAGATACGAAAGGAAATTCCGAAGATGAAGGCATTGATGAAAATGATGATGAAGGTCATTACGATCTACGCTGATTGTATTTATGATCTTATCTATGATGCATGACAGGTTTCGAGATACTTGGCGAAGTGTTGCCCATCGTTTTTTCATCGGTCGGGCTTACGGGAAGCTTGTTTGCCGTTATAATCACGGTTGCAGTTAAGAAGGCAAAGCGTGATGCAGAACAAAAACGTGCAGAACGGCTTCGGCTTGAAATACTTCGGCTTGAAGGCGAAGAAAAAATGAGTGCTTTATTGTTTGCAATGTTAAGACATTCCCGCGGAAGCGAAAACGAACGTGAGCTTGAGGATGCCGAGGAAGCATATATCGAGCATCTTGAAAACAGCTCGAAACTTAAAAACGAGATTATCGGGTTGTATACCTCTAATTAAACAAAACAGCGGAGTAAATTCACTCCGCTGTTTTTTGTTTATTATAGCTTACATCGAATATTGACATTCAGCACAACATTCCAAACACTTTTCTTTATCGATTTTGATTTCAGGCAAAGCAGAAGACTTTATATAGTCGCCTGCTATCATTTGGATATCGTAACACAAACCGGCTTCGATATCTTCATTCAAATAAGAGCAAAAACGATATTCGGATTCCGCTTTAGCGCGAAACTCTTCCCACTCTTGATGCAATCTGTTTTCTTCGTAATACCAATGACATACGCGTATAACCTCGTCATCATCCATATCATCGATTTTCTTCATACGGTATCGATATACGTTTTTTGATCTCAAAAAATCACGGGATATAATCGCAAGAAGTTTTCTTGAGTCCATAGTTCAACCTCAAAGTCAATTACTATTTATAGTTTTTCTATTCTGTCTCATGATTATATCACAACAACACACAAAAGTAAATTGCGACAATAGAATTTATATTGAGAATTAATTGACACGGTAAATCAATTCGATTGACAGTCTTTTTCTTTTATGGTATGATTATAAAAAATTGTTGTGAGGTTTTATATGAACAAAGAAATAGATATTTTTGATATGACAGAGGAAAACAAACCCCAAAAACCGCCGATGAGCAAGAAAGCAAAGAAACGGCTTATATACGTTTTTTGCGTTGTTTTGGGTATTGTTCTTGCGGCTTTGTTGGTATTTATCGGCTCGGCAATATTCTCGGGTGCGTCGACTCCCGAAGAAGCTGTTGCAGAATACCAAAAGGCATCGCTTCTTTATGATATCGACGGTATGATTGAATATTCGTCGGACTACAACAAGACCGTTCTTTATGGCAACAGAGAAACAACGGACAAGCTTCTTAAACCCTATCTCCAAAAGGGTTATGAAGGTTTTGAAGCAAAATACACCGAAGACGATATCAAGTTCGGTCTTGTTTCGGTTCTACGATACGAGCAGGGCGACAAAAAGTTTGAAACCGCAATTGAAAAATACAACGAAAAGGTTGAAAACGGTAGTGACGACATTGACGAAATTGCAATCGTTCGTATGACCGTTGATACCGGAAAAAGCAAGACCACGCGAAATTATGTGGCTGTTAAGGTTGGTTCTCGTTGGTATTTTGCTTTTGCAGAGGTTTGAGGATATGGAAAAAGACCGTCAATGACGGTCTTTTTTTCATCAATGCGAAGCATTGCATGTAATCAAAACGAAGTTTTGCATGTAATCATTTCGCAGAAATGTATGTAATCAATCCGAAGGAAATGAGCATACAAGTCTTGCGACTTGATGACATACCGTTTGCTTTGCAAACGGATTACATACGCCTGACGGCGATTACATACCAATCCTTCGGATTGGATAAAAACAAAAGCACTGCTATTGCAGTGCTTTGTTTTTGGTGCCTCCGATCGGAATCGAACCAATGACACGGAGATTTTCAGTCTCCTGCTCTACCAACTGAGCTACAGAGGCATACCGCTTTCCCTATTGGGAAAGCAATGGCGATTCGGATGGGACTCGAACCCACGACCTCCGCCGTGACAGGGCGGCATTCTAACCAACTGAACTACCGAACCATTTTGGAGCGGATTACGGGGCTCGAACCCGCTACCTCCACCTTGGCAAGGTGGCGCTCTACCAAATGAGCTAAATCCGCTGGAGCTGATGATGAGACTCGAACTCATGACCTCATCCTTACCAAGGATGTGCGCTACCACCTGTGCCACATCAGCATCAAAACGTTTATTATATTAAGTTATTTTCTTTTGGAGGCGCCACCCAGAATCGAACTGGGGATAAAGGTGTTGCAGACCTCTGCCTTACCGCTTGGCTATGGCGCCATTTTCAACCCTTAAGGGATTGAATCTGGAGCGGATTACGGGGCTCGAACCCGCTACCTCCACCTTGGCAAGGTGGCGCTCTACCAAATGAGCTAAATCCGCACGTCTTGCGGAGCAGCTTAAACGGAAAGGTCTAAGAAAAAAGTTGGCGATTCGGATGGGACTCGAACCCACGACCTCCGCCGTGACAGGGCGGCATTCTAACCAACTGAACTACCGAACCATATTGGCTGCGTCAACGCGCTTGACTATAATATCATATCTGAAAGCAATTTGCAATAGGTTTTTGAAAAAAAGTTGAAATTTTTTTCTTTTTATTTTATCGGTTTTTTTCTTCCATTATCTTTTCAATTATTTCTGCCGCATCTCCGACAAATTTACAGCAAGGACGCGTTGCATAATATTCGGCAGTGCGTTTCGCAGGGTTCTCCCCTTCTGTGTTTTTTATGCCCATAAGGAGTTCTTTGCAAATATAGGTTTTGTTCTTTTCTTTGAATTCTTCTGCGATACGGCGGATCAAAGCATAATGCTCTGACTTTTTCTTATCGTCGTCGTTTTCGGAATATCCCCACAAAAGACCTGCAACAGCGAAAGCCCCGCTGCAAGCACCGCAAACCTCGCGCAATTTGCCCATTCCTGCGCCGAACGACGAAGACATCTTCATTGCAGTTTCAAAATCCAAGCCGATCTCGTCACAAAACGCACCGACGACCGCTTGGGCACAGTTATATCCCTTATTGAACAATTCTTCCGCTTTTTGAATATGATCCATAATTCACACCTCACACCCGAATATTCTACAACACCTTTCTTTTTTCGTCAAGGGCATTTTTGTATAATTATGGATTTCGGGGCGATAATATCAAAAAGAGGTGTTTTTCATGACAATTACCATTATCCGCGCTTTTGTTTTTTATATTTTACTTACAATGATGATGAAGCTTATGGGCAAACGTCAGATCGGCGAAATGCAGGTTTCCGAGCTTGTCACTACGGTTTTAATGTCAGAACTTGCGGTACTGCCCGTGACCGACACCGACATTCCCCTATTGCACGGCGTTATACCGCTTTTGTTGATATCGTCGATCGAGGTCATCGTTTCGTTTATCAGTCAGAAAAGCAAGAGTTTTCGGATTTTCCTTAACGGCAACCCTCTTGTTTTATTTGAAAACGGAAGCTTCAACAAAGATAATCTTGTCACTTCAAGAATATCCGAGGAAGACGTCGAGGCACAGGTTCGGATCAATGGGTTCAAAAATCTTTCGGAGGTCGAAACGGTTATTCTTGAACGCACGGGGAAAATGAGTATTTTACCTTGCGACAGCGATACTATGCCTAATCAATCGGGAGAATAGGTTATGAATAATTTTATTATTGCAATCGTTATTTTGGCTCTTATAATTATTTTCACCGTCATAAACTCGATTTATATCTGTTCGGTCTGTGACGATATTATCGCTCTTATCGACGAAGGACGGTTGGATGAAGCGTATTCGATCTGGGAAGAAAAGAAGGGGTATATTTCATATTTGGTTCGGGATGCGGAAATGGACGTTGTTTCTGCGGAAACAAAGTCGCTCGGAAGCGATGTCCCTATCGAAGACGGCGAGGCGGTCGGGCTTCGCTTCCGAGAGGCAATTGAAGAAATCAAAAACACCGAAGCGTTTTCAGCAGAAAATATTTTTTGATTATCGTTCCTATCTTTATTGACATAAAACGACAAAAGGTTTATTATATAAGGTATATAAAACGTGCATAATTTCAGATCCTTTATTTTTGACTTCGGGCACGTTTGTTTATACCGAATATTCATTATTAGGATATGATTATTACCGTCGAAAGGGCATAAATTTATGAAAAGAATTAAACTTTCTCCCTCTGCACTCTCTTGCAACTTTGCGAACGCAGGAAAACAGATCCAACTCGCAAAAGAAGGCGGCGCGGAATATATTCACCTTGACGTTATGGACGGTGTTTTCGTGCCGAATATTTCTTTCGGTCAGCCCGTTGTTAAGTCACTTTCCAAATGCACCGACCTCGTTTCCGACGTGCATCTTATGATAACCGACCCGATTCGTTACATAGAAGATTTTGCTTCCGCAGGCGCTGATATTATTACTATTCACGCAGAAGCGACCGACGACGTCGAAGCTTGTTTGAAAAAGATTCGTGCTTGCGGTAAAAAAGCAGGTCTTTCAATCAAGCCGAAGACTCCCGTTTCTGAAATCATTCCCTATCTTCCCTTCTGCGACCTCGTTCTCGTTATGACGGTTGAACCCGGTTTCGGCGGACAAAAGTTTATGGCGGATATGCTTCCGAAATGCACCGAGCTTCGCGATTACAGAGATGCGCACGACCTTGACTTTGAAATCAGCGTTGACGGCGGTGTTTCGGCAGACAATGCAAAAATGTGTGTGCTTTCCGGTGCAAACGTTCTTGTTGCAGGAAGCAGTGTTCTCGGAAAAGAAGATATTAAGGGTGCAGCGGAAGCGCTTCTCAAAGCCGCTAATATAGGTTGATATGGCTACAAAAAAGACAACAAATTATAATCGCAAAACTGTTATTAAACGCAGAAAAAAGCAGAATCCAAATACGCTTCTTTATATTTCGGTCTTCCTTCTTATTGCCACAATTTCGGTTGGTGTTATCATCGCTTGTATTATTATGGAAAACGGCGGTGTCGGTGATTCGAACGACAGTTCCGAAGGTTCGAAGGACACAAGCACTGTTTCTTATGACGAGAATTCGCTCAAGGATTCGACTATCACCGACGTTTCGTACATTTCGGAAGATCCCATTGAGAGCATCGACGAGGTTTCCGATGTGTCAGATGTTTCTGATATTTCGGATATTCCCGAAGTGTCTGACGTGAGCTCTGACAAGGAACTTAACCAAAGTTCGAAAACGAAGGAATATGAAAATTATATCGGCATCGAATATGCTGTTGATATGACGAAATATGAGCAATACGTTGATCCCGATAACGCAAAAGACTTCCTTTTCCTTGTAAATCCCGCAAATCCGCTCGCTTCGGATTTTGTTCCGAGCGATCTTGTAAAATGCACCAACATCCGCGCAGGACGTCCTGCCGAATGGAGCAAGATGGATCGCACGGCAAATTATGCTCTTGAAGCGTTTCTTCTCGAAGCGAAGCATTACGGATTTGACGATATAACTGTCACGAACGCATACCGTTCTTATGCTTCACAGAACAGTTTGTTCACGAATTACGTTAATTCCGACCTCAAAAGCGATTATTATTGCGACAAATGCAATGAATATATCGACGTGAGCTATGAAAAGAGCAAAGTCAAAAACGGCAAGTGTTCGGTTTGCGGCGAAAAGTTGAGAAGACCTACCAAAGACGAAACGACGGCGCACGTTTTGACATACTCAACAAGAGCAGGTACGAGCGAACATCAATCGGGACTTTGCTGTGATATGCACAACCTCCCAGCGACGACGAGTGCTTTTGACAACACGCCCGAAGCAAAATGGCTTGCGAAAAACGCTCATCGATTCGGTTTTATTCTCCGTTACCCCGAAGGCAAACAGCATATTACGGGCATCAAGCACGAATCTTGGCATTTCAGATACGTTGGCAGAGATGCGGCGACGGAAATGTATGAGAAGGGACTTACGCTCGACGAGTATTTGGCTTAAAACTATTGACAACCAGGTTAAATGGTGATAAAATCATATAAAATTTATAAATCCTATGATCGGGAGTAGTAAGTAAAAGGGCTACCAACAGCGAGTCGATGACAGTGGAAGTTCGACGGGCAAGTTTTTACCGAATGGACCCGAGAGGAGCGAGGCGGAAAGCGAAAGTAAGTATGCCGAGCCGTGATTGTCCCCACGTTAACGGGAAAGGTATTTGAGTACCTACTGAGTATAATTTTGAGTGGCACCGCGAGATATATCGCCTCAAAGGTTTGGTATATCTTGCGGTTTTTTCTTGAAAATGATAAAGGAGATTTTGAAAATGGCTGCAATTCCCTACAAGATATTTCTTTCGGAAAACGAGATTCCGAAGCAATGGCTTAACCTTCGTGCAGCAATGAAGAACAAGCCGGCTCCTATGCTCGACCCCGAAACAAAACAGCCGGTTACCTTTGAACAGCTTCAAAAGGTTTTCTGTGACGAACTTGCAAGACAGGAATTAAACGAGACCGATCTTTACATCGACATTCCCGAAGGTATTATCGACTTTTATAAAATGTTCCGTCCGTCGCCCACGATTCGTGCTTATAACCTCGAACGTGAGCTCGGCACGCCTGCACATATTTATTATAAATATGAAGGCGCGAACACTTCGGGTTCTCACAAGCTTAATTCCGCGGTTGCACAGGTTTATTATGCAAAAGAACAGGGTATTACTTCCCTTACGACCGAAACGGGTGCAGGTCAATGGGGTACGGCGCTTTCGATGGCTTCGGCTTTCTATGGTGTTGACCTTACCGTTTATATGGTTAAGGGTTCGGCAATGCAAAAGCCCCACAGAAAAGAAGTTATCCGCACGTTTGGTGCAGAAGTTATCCCTTCCCCTTCAATGACGACAGAAGTCGGCAGACGAATCAACGAAAAGTTTCCGAACACAACGGGTTCGCTCGGTTGTGCTATTTCCGAAGCGGTCGAAAAAGCAACGACAACAGATAATTGCCGTTACGTTCTCGGCAGCGTTATGAATCACGTTTTGCTTCACCAATCGATAATCGGTCTTGAAGCAAAAGCAGCGCTCGAAAAATACGGAGTATATCCCGACATCGTTATCGGTTGTGCAGGCGGTGGTTCGAACCTCGGCGGTCTTATCGCTCCTTTCGCCGTTGACAAGATCAACGGAACGCACAACCCCGAATTTTTGGCAGTTGAGCCCTCTTCCTGTCCTTCGCTCACAAGAGGTTCGTTTGTTTATGACTACGGCGATACGGGTCATATGACTCCTTTGATTAAGATGTATACGCTCGGTTCGGAATATATCCCTGCATCGAGTCACGCAGGCGGTCTTCGTTATCACGGTATGAACTCCGTTGTTTCCCAGCTTTACGATGACGGCTTGATGAAGGCAACGTCTTATAAGCAGACAGAAGTTTTCGAAGCGGCAAAGACCTTTGCAAAGGTTGAAGGTATCCTTCCCGCTCCCGAATCCTCCCACGCAATACGCGCGGCTATGGACGAGGCATTGCGTTGCAAGGAAACGGGTGAAGAAAAGGTTATTCTCTTTGGTCTTACGGGTACGGGTTATTTCGATATGCCCGCTTACGAGCAGGTCAACAACGGTACTATGAGCGACTACGTTCCTACCGACGAAGAAATCAGAAAGAGTATTGAAAGTCTTCCTAAATTCTAACTATATAATACGGTCGCTTTGAAGTCGGAGGCCAAG
>JAZOSQ010000006.1:0-36621 GCA_045657245.1 Eubacteriales bacterium
ATAAGGTGAGAATGTGGAAAAATACAAAGAAATTCTTGAAGAAATCGCAAGAAAAGAAACGCGATTGACGTTTTTTGGGGTTTTGGCTTTGGTGGTGGTTGTCGCTTTGACTTGGATTTCGTTTTATTTGTGGTGCAGAAAAAAGAAATTCAATTCACAAAAGCAAATAAAAACGCGCCGTCAAAGTACGTTCGCTTTGATAACATTGACGGTCATAGCGGTTCTTTTGGCCGGCTTGACCTCTTGGGGCACCGTAAAGACTGTTTCGGAGATAAACAAAGATATTGAGGATGATGCATATATCGAGTATATAGGCGATTATCATATTTATGATGCCGATTTTAATAATATGGCATTTGATAGATATCTTGACGTATCGTTAGAAAACGGAGAATCTGCATTGATTTATATGAATAATATCTTTGAACGTATATCGATGGACGAAGGACATTTCGAAGGCAAGGTCGTATATGGAAAGAACAGCGCGATTGTCGTTGATATTTGTGATTGATTTTGTGTATTATACACGGCGGTGAGTTAATGAGGAAAGCGGTTTCGGTTATAAGTTTTATTATTTCGATTTTTATTTTCATAACGTTGGTCGCACTATCGTTATATGTAGTTGCAGAATACGAATATATAACCTCAAACGGTAACGATTTTTTCGGAATAGGGCTTCTTTACGGAATTATGACTTTCTGCTCTTTGAATGGTATGATCGCTTCGGGAGTATGTCTTATGCTTTCCGAAAACATACCGATAAGAAGAACGTCTTGGGCTTTTCTTTCGATGTTTGTGATTGCGTTCATCGTTTCAATCATTAATTTTCTATTGTGAAAAGGAAAAAACACAAATCCGTTCTCGTTTGGGAACGGATTTTTTCTTTCCCCACCCACATGACACGAAAAGTATCGTGCATGTGACTTGAATTTGCTTTATAATTTATGTGTGTTCTGTTAATTTGGTATTGTCGAATATTAAATTGAAAGGACACAAAGGATATGAAAAGTAACGCAAAAAGGTTGTTTGTTTTAGGGGTTGTTTTAATTATTGCATTTGCCGTATGGACTTTGCTGATACAGTCGGTTGACGTTCAACCAATCGGTCAAAACGGAACAGCCGTCGGGTTTGCAAGCTTTAATGCTTGGTTTCACGGCTTGACGGGTTCGAATATGATGGTTTATATTATAACTGATTGGCTCGGGCTTGTGCCGATTTTCGTTTGTATGGTGTTTGCGATTGTCGGATTGGTTCAATGGATAAAAAGGAAAAATATCTTCAAGGTGGATTGCGATATTCTGATTTTGGGGTTATATTATGTATTGGTGATATTCGGGTATCTGATTTTCGAGATGATACCCATAAACTACCGTCCGATACTCATGAACGGCTTTATGGAAGCATCATATCCGTCGTCAACGACTTTGCTTGTATTAAGCGTTATGCCGACGCTTGTTTTCCAATCAGGACGAAGATTGAAAAGCTATATGGCTAGAATGGCAACAACCGTTTTCTCGAATTCGTTCGGCGCATTTATGGTTGTCGGACGGCTTTTGTCGGGTGTTCATTGGTTCACGGATATCATTGGGGCTGTGTTTTTGAGCTTTGGGTTGTTTTATATTTATAAATCTATCGTGCTTATAATTGAGGAGAGAAAAAATGGAGTTTAGCGAAAAACTTCAGGAATTGCGAAAAAAACGAGGGCTAACACAGGAAGAATTGGCGAACGCGTTGTACGTATCCCGCACCGCCGTTTCGAAATGGGAATCGGGCAGAGGATACCCAAACATCGACTCATTAAAGGAGATATCTTCGTTTTTCTCGGTCACGGTTGACGAGCTTTTGTCGGGAGATAAGCTTTTGTCGCTTGCCGAGAAGGAAAATCGGTCGAACATTCGAAATATTTGCGATTTGCTTTTCGGAATGGCGGATATTTTTGTTGTGTTGCTTGTCGTTTTGCCGTTGTATCCGAATTTGGTCGACGGGTATGTTCGTTCGGTTAATCTCTTTTCATACGTTATGCCTTCGGATTGGATAATTGCGGTTTATTGGGCGGTTTATGTTTGTTTGATTGCTTTGGGTGTCGCGAAAATCGTTCTTTCGAGGGCACAAAGGGAGGGAGTGCAACGAATTTTGATGCAAATATCGATGATAATAAATGTTTTGTCGGTATTGTTTGTTTCGCTCACAAGAGCACCCTATGCCGTCGTGGCGCTGTTTTTGATTTTGTCTTCTAAAACCTTAATACTTTTGAAATATCCCAAAAACGATAAAAGATTCCGTTCGCAGTAATTGAACGGAATTTTTGTTTTCCTGATAAAAGTCTTGACATATATTGTTTACAATTATACAATAAATTATCGATATTTATCGAAAAATTAAATTTAGGAGGCAAATTATGATTCAAGGAATCAACAGTTCCAAAACCGCGGTTTTCGTATGGCTTTTCGTTTTTATCTTTTTGTTTGTCGGATTGTGCGTGACCTTCACCATGATCAACAACAACTCTCTCGAAGAAGACAAAGCAACCCCCGAACAGATGAATTATCTTTACATTGGCAGTTTCCTGTTTTCCTGTTTGCCTATCGGCTGGACGGCAAGACGCAGAATGTTTGCGAAATATATACACGTTCCGACCGAAGATATTGAAGTATTTGAAACAAACCTTGTCGTTGCGCTTTTCCGTTTGGGTAAATGCGCTGTGATCACAGCTATCGACCTTGCACTTTTCGCTTTCTATTCTATCGTTTCCGTGGTTATCGGTCCGTTTGTTAACATCTATTCGTTTATAAGCGGTATTGTGTTTATGTGCACGAAGAAGATTTAAGAGGAAAAATCATGGATAGATATGATCCTTCCCAATGGAATTCTCGTTTTGCGAAAAATAACGAGAAAGAATGTCTTGAGATTCTCGAAGCTATGAACGCTGCGATGAAGAACGCTCTTTCCGAAAGAGAATACCTTGCGGCTGCACAATGCTGTAACAAGCTTTGCGACGGATTGATTTGTATGGTCGAAGCAAACGGCGACAGATATGCGCCTATGTTCTATGCTTATTCGTTCATTTTGTCCCAGATATGTATGTTTGGTATCGGCGGCGAACGTGGTTTACGTGCGGCGATTCCGCCGTTGCAGGATGCTTATGAATATGCAGAAAAATGTTCTCGCAATTCCGAAAGGGCAAAGAAAGATGCAACGCTCATCGGAAACGTTATCGAAGCATTGAAAAACGGATATGCTCCCGAAGAAGTCAAAGAAAAATTCGATATCGATTTTCCTGAAAATATCATAGGTTAAACCAAACCCGACGGAATTCAACCCCGTCGGGTTTTTTATAAACATTTTGATAGACTCTTGCGTTGCAGTACAAGATGTGTTATAATATGATGTATTTTAATTATCTTCCGTTTTTAATTGATTGTGAGGGAAGCAAAATGATTAAAGAACATATTGTTGATTGGGACACTATAACTAATTTTGTAATAGACGCTTACGTCGGCTATGGAATCCCCCGTGCCGATGCGGAAATCTGTGCAGACGTACTTATCGAAGCTGACAGACGCGGTATTGAATCGCACGGTGTAAACCGTTTCAAGCCCATCTATCTTGACAGAATCAAGGCGGGTATCCAAAACCCCGTTACAGAGCTTGAAATCGTCAAGGAAACGCCCACAACCGCCGTTATCGACGGTCACGACGGCATGGGTCAGGTCATCGGTCACACGGCAATGACTATGGCGATCAAGAAGGCGAAGGAATACGGTATGGGTATGGTCGTTGTGCGTAACTCCTGCCATTTCGGTATTGCGGGTTATTATGCATCAATGGCGACGGAAGCGGGTTGTATCGGTATGGTCGGCACGAACGCGCGTCCTACTGTTGCACCGACACACAGTGTTGAGGGTATGTTCGGTACAAACCCCTACACTATCGGCGTTCCCACCGACGAGCCCTTCGATTTTATGTACGACTGCGCTTCGTCGATTACCCAAAACGGCAAGCTTGAACATTATGAGCGTGTCGGCGAAAACGTTCGCCCCGGTACGATTATTTCCGAAGACGGAACCATCGTCGAAGGCGATGCGGGTGAAGCGCTCAAGAAGATAAAGAACGGCACTGCAGCACTCACAACTCTCGGCGGTGTTGGTGAAGAACTCGGCGGATATAAGGGATATGGTCTTGCATTGGCTGTTGAATTTTTGTCCTCTATTCTTCAGGACGGCTCGTACGGTAAGGACTTGAACGGCAAGGACGAAAACGGCAATCTCCGTAAATATCACCTCGGACATTGGTTCATAGCAATCGATACCGATCACTTTATGGGCGAAGATGTTGCACGTCGTAAAGCGGGCGAGATTTCAAGAAAAATCCGTGCGGCGAAGAAGGTTCCCGGTCAGGACAGAATCTATACTGCCGGCGAAAAGGAATACGAAATCAAAATGTCGCGCAAAGACGGTGTTCCGATTAACGAATCGGTTCAAAAGGAAATCACCGCGGTTCGCGACGAACTCGGACTGGATTATAAATTCCCTTGGGAAGAATAAACGACTGATACGGAGGGTTTTGTTATGGCTGAATACGTTTGGACAGACAGAAAACGCACTATTTTCGGTTTGCCGTTAAGCTTCACGGTTTATAAGTTGACCGAAGAAAAGCTTTTGATCGAAACCGGCTTTCTCTCAAAGAAAGAGGAGGAGGTTCGTCTTTATCGTATAATGGACCTCACGTTGAACCGTCCTTTCGGACAACGTCTTTTTAAGGTTGGTACGATCCATTGTTGCACAGCCGATAAATCCACTCCCGAATTTGATATTTCAAAGATTAAAAATCCGGAAGAAGTCAAAAATATGCTTTCGGATATGGTCGAGGAACAACGTGAAAAGAAACGTATTTCCAGCCGAGAATTCATTTCTGGCGTAGACGAATGTGATTTTGATGAATAAATGAAAAAAGCCGCACCGAAGTATCATTCGAGCGGCTTTTTCGGATAGAAAGGCATAAATTATGGAAAGAAAAGAATTAATCAGAGCGATAAAATTTGCGTTGTTTTCCGCTTCCGCAGGTGTGATTCAGGCCGCTTCGTTTGCATTGTTTAACGAGGCTTGCAAATGGGAATATTGGATCGCATATCCTGTTTCCGTGATACTTTCGGTGCTTTGGAACTTTACGTTCAACCGCCGTTACACTTTCAAATCCGCCGCAAGCGTACCGATTGCGATGGCGAAGGTGTTTGGGTTCTATCTTGTGTTTACGCCCCTTTCGACATGGCTTGGCTATATGGCGGAAGGCTCGGGTGTAAACGAATATATCGTTTTGGCTGTGACGATGATTTCGAATCTTGTTCTTGAATTCTTGTTTTGTAAATTCTTCGTATACCGCAACCAAGAAGACACGCTTGAAAGTAAATAAGGTGGTTGAAAATGAAACATTTTTTGGTCGTTGTTGATATCCAAAACGATTTTGTTGACGGTGCGCTCGGAACCTCCGAGGCGGTCGGCATAATCGAAAATTCTGTAAATAAGATTAACTCTTTCGACGGTGAAATCGTTGTCACTTATGACACCCATACCGAAGAATATCTTCAGACCTCGGAGGGCAAAAATCTTCCTGTCGAGCATTGTATCAAGGGCACAAAGGGTTTTGAACTTAATGAAAAAATCGCAGAAGCGCTTAAAAATCGTGATTATAAAATTGTCGAAAAACCGACGTTTGGCTCGGTTGAATTGCCAAAGCTTATCGAAAAAATGGCAAACGGCGAGGATTTCGATGTGACCTTGATTGGTCTTTGCACGGATATTTGTGTCGTTTCGAACGCTTTGATTCTAAAAGCGAACTTCCCCGAAAAGACAATAAAAGTCGATTCGACCTGTTGTGCAGGCGTAACACCCGAAACACACAACAACGCACTTTCGACGATGAGAATGTGCCAAATCGAAATATTATAAAATCACCCCAAGGAGTCTAACGACGGTGTCCCTGCAAAACGAAGTTTTGTAGGGGGTATTAAGAGGACCCCACACAAGAAAACCCCGAAGATTCTTGTCTTCGGGGTGATTTTTTGTCTTAATTTATTTTAGAAGCGAGATTATATTAACTGCAAGAGCGACAGCCGAGATTATAAGAAGTGTGAGAACGATGATAACGCCTTTAAGCGAAAAACGTTTTTTCTCTTCTTTTGGTTCTTCTTCGTTTTCGGCTTCGTCTTCCTTCCAAAAGATATACCAAATTGTGAGTATCAACGGGAGATAGACAGGAAGAACGAAAAGAAAATATGTTTCGGTGTTGAATTGCGGTGCGACAGCTTGAAAAACACGCAATACTGCAACCAAAATAGTCGCAAGGACAGAAAACGTTTTTGCGGTCTTGCTTTTTGTAAGTATCCCCGTCAAAACCGAAATTCCCTTTGCAACAAGGACATAAAATGAAACAATCTGAAGTGCGGCACCGATGAATCGCATTTCCGCAGGGGTAGATTCGATCTTTGTAATAACCAGACCGATTAAATATGCAATTAAATTCGCAACATAGAACCAAACCTTGTAGTTCTTCTTTTCTTCCATTACAGTACCTCTTTTCGGCTATATAAGCTCTTTAATACCTCTCGCAGGGGCAACTTGAAGATTAAGACTGTCTGTGCCGTTTCGGTTTACATAATATCCGTTCTTGTTGAGCGAATCGAAGCTTTGCTTGAATGCAATGTCGGGGCGGTTGTTTTCTTCGCTCAGATGGGCAAGCATAAAAGATTCGCTTCCGTGACGTACAAGATGGGGTATAAGACGGGCGCAAAGCTCGTTTGAAAGGTGTCCCATTTCGCCGAGAATTCGTTTTTGAAGCGGATAGGGGTAAGGTCCGTTTTTCAACATTTCGATATCGTGATTCGATTCGATAACAACCCTCCGACATCCCGAAAGACCACGCAAAACACCTTCGGAAAGGTGACCGATATCGGTAAAATAACCGATTTTTTCGGTACCTGCAAGGATTCGAAACCCGACGCTTCCACGAGAATCGTGAGGTGTTGTAATCGGACAAAGCGCCGTGTCGCCAAGCGAAATTGCGCTTCCCGAAGTAAGCGGAATCAAAGTTGAATTTGGTTCGAGTTGATGTTCGATATATTCACAGCTCTTTTCGGGAGCGTAGAACGGAACATCAAAATGCTTGCTGATTGTGTGGATGCCTCTGATGTGGTCGCTGTGCTCGTGAGTGATGAAGATTGCTCTCAAGTTAGACAAGCTTGTTCCAAGCTGTTTGAGCGAATCCTCGATTGAACGTGCAGAAGCACCGCAATCGATGAGAAATTCATCGTTTTTATATTTTATATAAGCACAATTCCCCTTTGACGAGGAATATAGCATAAATACCTTTGCTTTTTCCATATTTTAGGATATCCCGTTTTCTTCGATAACCGCAACGCCGTATGGACGGATTTTGCATATATGACAGGAGTTTTCACCGAATACAGATTCAATAGATTTCTTGTATTCATCAATGTTGTCGGTCTTGACGTATGCTTGGATTGTTCCTGCAAAACCACCGCCGTGGACACGGGAAACAACGCCCATACGTTCGCTCAACGCGACAGCGAGTGAAATACCTTGCGCCTGAACGTCGTTCTTCGAATAGACGTTTTGGAGGTATTTGAAGGAGGAATCACCCGAGTCCTTAACAAGCATCAAAAACTCGTCGATATTTCCGTTTCGGATAGCATTCTTTTGGAGATTAACGCGTCTGTTTTCCGAAAAGTAGTGCATCGCACGCATAACCGTTCTGTCACCGACGATAGAACGGAGATAGGGGATTCGGTTTACAAAATCGGATTCATCGCAATCACGAAGCGTTTTTTTGCCCATGAGAGCAGCAACCGAACGCATTTCCGAAGTGATCTCGGAATATTCCTTCGTCAATCCCGAATGGCTTCCGCCGGTGTTTACGGTACACAAGGTGTAACCGTGTTTTTTTATGTAAAAATCAATTTTTTCGATGTTGGGGGAATTGGGATCGATGAAATCAACCCAAATACAACCGCCCGTCGCACAAGCAAGCTGGTCAAGAAGACCACAGGGCTTTCCGACATAGACGTTTTCTGCGTATTTTGCAGCTTTTGCAATTTCGATTGTGGAGATTTTGTTGCCGTTATGTAATGCAGAGCACATTTTTGCGCACAAAACCTCAAAAGCCGCCGAGGACGAAAGCCCCGAACCGATCGGAATCTCGCTTGACGTGTATGCCGCAAACCCACCGCAAGAATAACCCTGTTTTTTAAGATAGTCGGCAATACCCGAAACGATAGAAGCAGAGCTTCTTTTTCTTGTAATATGCGTGGGTGTGGGTGAAGTTATATCTGCAATATCCTCACGAAATCCGCGGCTTTTAATTCTCACTGTATTGCCGTTTATCGGCGCTGCAAGAGCGATAATATCGAGATCTATCGAAGCAGCAAGTGAAAAACCGTTGTTGTGGTCGGTATGGTTGCCCGATAGCTCGGTTCTGCCGGGGGAAGAAAAGAGAGTTACGTCCAAATCACCGTAATAATTAAGAAAATCGTTTGCGAGATTCAAAATACGTTCACGGCGCGAGGAAACACTCTTGCCGGGATAGAGCAAGAGTATCGAGTTATCGAAACTGTCGTTATTCAGTTTTTCGATCAACGCGCTGACGTACATGATTTTTTTCTTCCTTGAAAATCTTTAATAATTTAGATTTTTTCTTCGATTTTTTCTATTTCGCAAATATAAACGGTGTGATAATCGTCTTTATAATGCTTATCAATATCTTCGTTTAGGAAACATTTCGGGTCTATCTTACCTGCATAAAGCTTTTTGCCGTAGATTATACGTTCCGCTTCATTAAATCCGACGTTCTCGCCGTCGAGGAAAACCGAAAGTCCTGCTTCTTTGATTTTGTCCATATCACGACCGCTTTTCGTTCCGCAAAGCTTCAATGCATCACGGTATTCTTCGCCGAAAAACGAAATCGAGATATTGTCACTCGCTTCGGTGAATTCGTGAGTATATCTTTGGGGACGTACAAAACAGAAGAAAACGTTCTTGTTCCAAAGAACACCCAAAGCACCCCAACTTGCGGTCATTGTATTAACCGTGCCGTCGGGTTTATTTGCGCTGACAAGCATCCATTTTGTTCCGATATCGTGAAAAACGGAAGAATTAAGTTCTTCGGGTTTGATTTCTTTGAAGCTCATAATAACTACTCCTTAACGTAAAGGAACACGTCCCAAGCGGGAATATATTCCTTTTTTCTTAAATAAAACTTGTATTTCGGATTATGCTTTCTCAAAAGCAAGGGGAGTTCGATAATATCTTCGGCTCTGTGATAAAGCGCAACGCTCAACGCACATCTGCAACAGTATACCGTGTTGACCGCACCGCATATAACCGCCTCGTCCATTCCTTCGGCATCGATCTTGATGCTTCCGACAGGAATGCCGTCTGCGTTGATATGGGTGAAACCGCAATATCTATCGACCGAAACGCATCTTATCGTGTCTTTTCCTTCTTCGCAATGAGAAGCCCTTCCGCCTCCCGAGCCGAATCCGATAAACCCGTCACGGTCGCAAACAGCAGCGTTTTCGGCGATGATGTTTCGAAGGTGGTTTGTGTTTTTCAAGAACTTTTTGTATGTATTCTTGTCGGGCTCGAATGCAACAACGTCTGTATAATCATTGTTTTGTGACGTGAATTCCAAAACCGTATCGCCGTCGTATGCGCCGATGTCGATGTGACGCTTGTTGTGGGAATAAAAGTTTTCGGGTGGCAAAAGACTATCATTTACTTCGAGATAAGCAATATCTCCAGTAACATTATATTTGATAAGTGCGAGATATATTTCTCTCGATTTGTCGTCTTCGAGAATTTCATAAACACGCTCGAACTTTTCGATGTTTTCGAGAATAAATTTCTTGTCGCAAACCCCGTTCCCAAAAACAGGAAGGTTCGGGGAATATATTCTGTGTGTTTTCGCAAAATCCTTCAAGAAATGAGAGCGTTCGCCTTCCAGACCAAAGCATATAACAAAACAACAATCATCAAACTTTGCTTCTGCTTCCGAAACCGAACAAACGTCAAACCCAAGAAAATTCTGTCCTCTCAAAAAGCCGTCGGATGCAACAACACCCTTGACGGTGATGCCGTTTTCGTTAAGATAGGAAAAAATCTTCTCTGCGCCGTTTCCCATGCCATAAAGGAAAATGTTTTTTTCTTTTTCAAGCGAATCCAAAAGCGAGGGGAGGGATTCTACGATTTCACGTATCATAGATCGTCCTCGACGTGACTCTTGAACCCTTCTCCGAAAACACTCGTTGCCTTTGTAACGATCATAAACGCCTTCGGGTCTTCAAAACGAACAATATCTCTCGCTTGGGGCAGAGTACGCATCTTCATAACGCACATAAGAACCTTTTTGTCGGCACCTGTATATGCACCTTCGCCTTTAAGATAGGTTGCGCCAACGTCAAGCTCTTCGAGAAGTCTTTTAACGATGAGCGAATCCTTGTCGCTTATGATATAAACCATTCTCGCCTCGTCAGAGCCATAAAGAACGGTATTGAGCACGTACATTTGGATGAATACGGCGATACCTGCATAGAGCGCCTTGTCCATATCCTTGAAAACGATACCCGAAGTCAAGCATATCAAACCGTCGATGACGAGGAAGATTTTGCCTGTCGAAATATGCTTGTATTTCAAACGGAGGAGCTTGACGATGATATCGGTACCACCCGTCGTCGCGCCGCCGCGAAAAACAATTCCGATACCCGCCGCCGCAATAACCGAACCTGCAACACAGGCGAGGAGAGGGTTTTGGGTGATGGGCGGTATGCCGTTTTCCATAAAGTTCATAAAAACCGAGCTTATTGCGAGTGCATAAAAGGTCGGAACGAGAATCTTAACACCCAATTTCCAAGCACCGATAATCATAATCGGAACGTTGAACATCGCAACGAGCGTACCCAAAGGAATAACGTCATAAAAGTTGCGGATGATTATAGAAATACCCGAAACACCGCCCGAAGCAAAATTGTTCGGACTCAGGAACAACGTAACGCCTGCTGCATACAAAAGGCATCCGACGGTCGTAAGAATATAGTTTTTAATTGTCTGCTGAACCCTTTTCGGCATAGTTCGTTAACTCCAAAAATCAATCGGTTTCGGTTTTATAATATTTCGTATCGGTGTTAAGAACAACGGCAAGAGAAACGATTCCGTATCCGTTGTCGTTGTCGAGAATAATAAGTTCGACGGTATAGAAAAGCTCGTTGATTCGCGCGACGTAACTGCATTTCATGGCGTCGCCGTCAAAATCAACACCTTCCGCCTTGCCCTTGGAAATGGCGTCAAGCCCGTCGAGAGTGTGACCGACGGTGAAGAATTGTTCTTGGAGATTCTTATAAAAATCGTCGTTTGGCATGGCTTTTTCTTTGTAATCGGGGTGGAGATATTTTTCCATCTCCGATTCATCACGTAAAGCCATTGCTTTTATAAACGCAAGCGAAAACTCGTCTGCCTTCTCGCTTTTCGTGTCACAAGCGCAAAAGCAAAATATAGTTAAAATCGCAAGAAAAATAATTAAAAATCGTTTCATCGGTTTATCACCTTATAAATATCGCCCTTGCCGACACCTCTGTCACGGGCGGTTGCCTTACAAGCATCCATTTTCGAAAGTCCAAGCGAGATATAATGCTCGACGTGATCTTCAATCGTCATTTCTGCCCAAAAAACTTCTTCTTCGGGCATACCTTCACAGATGAATACAAATTCACCCTTCTTTTCTGGCGGTGTGAGGTTAGAAAACATTTCCGAAACCGAACCGACAGTGCCTCTGAAATATCTTTCGTGAAGCTTTGTGATTTCTTTTGCGAGAACGCACTTTCTGTCGGACAGCGATTTTGCAAGCTCTTTAAGATATTTTTCCGCATCGTGCGGAGAAATATAAAGAATAAACGTGCGTTTTTCACGAGAGAGCTCGGCGATACGTTCTTTACGTTCGTTTGTATTTTCGGGAAGAAAACCCTCGAAGCAGAAACGTCTCGATTTGAGTCCCGAAGCCGAAATTGCCGTCACTGCCGCACAAGCACCGGGAAGAGCGCAGATATTGATTCCTGCTTCTGCACAGGCATCAACAAGCTTTTCTCCGGGGTCGCTGACGGCAGGAGTACCTGCATCGGTGATGAGCGCACAATTCTCGCCGGAAAGTATTCTTTCTATGATCGATTCTGTAATCGGCTTTGATGAATGCTCGTGATAGCTCACAAGCGGTTTTTTGATGCCAAGAAGCATCAAAAGCTTTCCGCCGACGCGAGTATCCTCGGAAGCGATAAAATCAACGCTGTCCAAGGTTTCTCTTGCACGGTCTGTCATATCACCAAGGTTGCCGATAGGGGTTGGTACGATATAAAGTGTTCCCGACATAGTATCAATCGGCTTAAAGCTTTAAGCCTTCTTCGCTTTCTTTCTGTGTTTAATCATACGAAGCTTCATATAAACCTTGGGAAGATGCTCGATGAGCATATTCTTCAAGAAGTTACGGCATACGGAATATCCGTCGTGAAGCTTGACGAGTGTTTTATAGGGGACATATTTGCCCGTTGCACGAATATCGAGGAATTTTTCATAGGGTTTGCCGAGCCATTCGGGCATAGCGTAAGCCCATTTATAACGGCGAACGAAATGTGCAAAATATGCCTGTAAATAGAGAACCTCGTGTTCGGGGAATTGGGGCTGAACAAGCGGAACTCTCGCATCGGGAGAAATCACTTCGGGAAGGAATCCGCCTTCCTTTGCGATATCATAAAGCTTTGTTCCGGGATAGGGGTAGAAAATGTTGGGGATAACTCTGTCAGCACCCGCTTTTGCGTTCAATTTGATTGTCTTGAGCGCGCGGTATTTGTCTTCGTGGGGAAGACCGATTATGTTGTAGGTGAGCTGTGCAATACCGTATTTATGGAACCACTTACTGCAGTTGATAATCATTTCATCGGTCATATAGCGCTTGAGATACTTGAATCTCATTTCCTGATCGCCGCTTTCAAGACCCATATCGATGGTATAGCATCCTGCTTCCTTCATTCTGCGAACGGTGTCTTCTGTGAGAATGTCAAAACGGATGTTGCCTGTGAAGGGAAGATGAATTTCCTTCGTGTAAAGATCGATGAATTCGTCGAACCATTCGGGAATCATATTGAAAATCGCATCACGGAAGTTGATAACCTTAATCTGGGGATGCTTTGCAAGAAGCGTTTTAAGATAGAGTATACCGTTTTGAGGAGAACGGAAACGGGAATATATCTTCTTGTTGGGATATACGTTTCTGAATTGGGAGTTGCCGCAATAGGTACAGTTATAACGGCAACCACGGCTCATCATAACGATTGCAGTACCAACCTTAACGCTGTCGAGGTTGTCATAATCGAAAAGCTCGAAATCGGGGATAGGAAGTCTGTCGAGATCCTCGAATAGGGGAGCGACTTCATTTCTCTTGATAGTGCCGTCGGGAAGCTTGAACCACATGCTGAGGATGTTGGTATAATCTTCGCCAGCACTCATCTTATCACAAAGCTCGAGCGCGGAATATTCACCGTCGCCGATGGTGATAACGTCAACGCCGTCAACGGCAATAACTTCTTCGGGCGCGAGAGTACAATGATAGCTTCCGCAGGTTATGAGTGCATCGGGAAGCACTTCCTTTGCCCATTTTATATATTCCTTACAATCGGGAAAAGCGGTGGTACGGATGGAGAATCCGATAATATCAAATTCGCCCATGGCTCTGAGCTTCGCTTTGAATTCTTCTTCGGTGTGAAGATAGAGAAGGTGTAAGAGCTTTACGTCGTGTCCGCCCTGCTTCAAAACTGCGGAGATAGAAGCAAGACCTTCGCTGTAGTTGCCGCCGGTAAGCTTGCCCGAAAGTTCTCTGTCGGTATAGTCGGGATAAACGAGAAGTTCACGAACTTTTCTGCCGTTAAGGTTTTTCAATTCCATTTCTAAATTCCTCTTTATGTTTTAGTACTTATAATCTGTTAGTCTTTTGCGTCGAACCAGCTTTTGCCACGACCTGCATCGGCTTTTAGCGGAACTTTTAATTCCGCCGCACCTTGCATTGCTTCAAGCAATATTTCTTCTGCTCTTTCTGCTTCTTCGATAGGCGCTTCGATGATGAGTTCGTCGTGTATCTGAAGAATAAGCCGTGCTTTAAGACCTGCTTCACGGAGCATTCTGTCGGTTCGAACCATGGCAATCTTTATTAAATCAGCCGCCGCACCCTGAATCGGAGTGTTCATCGCAACACGTTCGCCGAACGATTGAAGATTTCTGTTCGTCGAGGCGAGTTCGGGGATAAATCTCCTTCGACCGAACATCGTTTCAACAAAACCGTCTTTTTTCGCCGTTCTCTTTGTGTTTTCGAGGTAATCTCTGACGCCTTGATAGTTGTCAAGATAGTTGTCAATATATTCTGCCGCAACCTTCTTTGGTATCTTAAGGTCTTGCGAGAGGGAATAGTCGCCGATACCGTAGATGATACCAAAGTTGACGGCTTTAGCACGTTTTCTCATTTCACTCGTTACCGAATCAATCGGTACGCCGAAAACCTGAGAAGCGGTCACTGTGTGAATATCTTCGCCGTTTTTGAAGGCGTTTATAAGCGCTTCGTCACCTGCAACGTGGGCAAGAACACGAAGCTCGATTTGTGAATAGTCGGCATCAATAAGAATGTTGCCTTCCTCTGCGACAAAGAACTTTCGCAATTCTCTTCCACGTTCGCTGCGAACGGGAATGTTTTGCAAATTTGGTTCTGCCGAAGAAAGCCTGCCTGTGAGCGTTTGTGTTTGCTTGAAGGTCGTGTGAATACGTCCGTCGTCGGAGATCTGCTTTGCAAGTCCGTCGCAATAGGTGTTTTTAAGCTTTGAATCCTTGCGGTAATCGAGGATAAGTCCGATTATCGGGTGATAGGGTTCAAGCTTTTCGAGAACCGAAACATCGGTCGAATAACCGCTTTTCGTTTTTCTGTAATGGGGAAGCATAAGCTTTTCGAAAAGTATATTGCCCAACTGCTTCGGCGAGTTGATGTTGAACTTTTCTCCCGCGAGCGCCCAAATTGCTTCTTCTTCCTCTGCGACCGAGCGTGTAATCTGCTCGGAAAACTCGGAAAGCGCGTTTTTATCGATTTTGAAGCCGATTTCTTCCATATCGCAAAGGAGCTTTGCAAGGGGAAGCTCGATGTCTTCATAAAGCTTTTTCGATTCGGGCGAGAGCTTTTCGGAAAGCTTCTCGTAAATATCGGGTAATAGCGAAACGTTCACGCTCGAACTCGAAACACCAAGCAAATCGAGAGCAACCTTGCCGAACGAAACACCGTTATCCGCAGGCGCGCAAATATATGCAAGAAGCGAAACGTCTTCGAGTCCGCAAGAGAGGTTAACACCGAATTTTTTCGAGATATGCAAAATTTCTTTCGTTGACCAACAAACCGCCGTTTCACAATTTTTGATCAACCCGATTCCGTCGGAATTTTCGCCTTTATAGGTCTTGCCGTCGAAGAAAATCGAGATTTCTTCGTTTTCGCTGTTAATATAAACCGTCTTTCCGTCAAGAATCGGAATTTCCGAGAGGGGAAGAGTTTCTTCCTCCGAAACCTCGGTGACGGTTGTGCTGTCGAGTTTTTCGAGGAACTGTCTGAAGCCGAGACGTGTATAAAGCTCTCGAAGCTTCAAAATATCTTTTCCGTTATATCTGCAATCGTCGATATCGCAACCAAGCGGAGCATCGGTCTTGATTTCTGCAAGGAAACGTGAGATATATGCACTATCCTTGCCGTCGCGGAGCTTGTTTCCGACACTTCCCGAAATCTCGTCGATATGCTCATAGATTCCGTCGAGTGTGCCGTATTGAGCAATAAGCTTGATCGCACCCTTTTCGCCGATACCGGGAACACCTGCGATATTGTCCGAGCTGTCGCCCATAATCGCTTTAATATCGATAAGTGTTTTCGGAGCAACACCATATTTTTCTTTTATCTCAACAGGGGTGATAACCTTCGTATCGTCATTCGAAGCAAGAAGCACAGTAACGTGTTCGTTGACAAGTTGGAAACTGTCCCTGTCGCCCGTCACGATGAAAACGTCTTCGCCGAGATTCGAAAGTTCGAAAGACAACGTACCGAGAATATCGTCTGCTTCAAATCCGACCGATTCGATAACCTTCAAACCAAGCGCGGTCGCAAGTTCTTTCGAAACGGGAAGTTGCAAAGCGAGGTCGTCGGGCATTGGTTTTCTTGTTGCTTTATAGGTATCGCATGCTTTATGGCGGAAGGTTTTTTCTTTAAGGTCAAAAGCGATGGCGGCAAAGCTCGGTTCATTTCCGATTTGGGAAAACGCTTTGTTTATCATACCGACAAAACCGAAAAGCGCGTTCGTCGGAAGACCGTCGGGAGCGTTAAGAGGACGCACACCGTAAAATGCACGGTTTAATATGCTGTTTCCGTCGAAAATTATCGCTTTTCCCATCATTTTGACTCCTTATAATTATTCAGTATTATTCTATCACTTTTTGCCCTTAAAGTCAACAAAAACAGCCCCGAAAACAAAGAAAAACCGTTGCTTCTAGACAACGGTTTTTGGTTTTATTCAGTTGAAAAGTTTTTTCATGTCATAATCGGGAACAGCGCCGAGATTTTGGACAACAAAATCCGAAAGAATCACCGCTCTGTCAAGACAAACACCCAACGGTTCGCCCGAAAGAAGATTAACGAGAAAACAAGCGGAAAAGCTGTCCCCTGCGCCGACTGTTGAAACAACCTCGCCTTTTGGTTTTTCGGAACAAAGCATTTCGCGTTTTCTACAATCATAGACGAACGCCCCTTCGCTTCCGAGAGTAAGGCAGATATATTTCAATTTCGGGTATTTTGCAGAAATATCAAGAACCGTATGCAAAGGGTCGCGCCTTCCGAAAAATCCGATTTCTTCATCGCTGACCTTGAGAATCGTCGTTTCTCTCATAAGACGTTCGACAAGCTCTTTCGTATAAAAATTCGAACGGAAATTAACGTCGAAAAATACTTCCTTCTTGTCGGTATATTTCAAAATCTTTTCAAAGCTTCTTCTCGATTGAGGCGAACGTAAAGCAAGCGTGCCCATATATATCGCATCAAAGCTTCCGTAAATAACGCTGTCGGGAATATTATCGTATGCGGTGTTGCTTTCCAAATCATATTTCGGCTTTCCGTCTTCGAGAATGACGTTGCAAACACCGGTCTTGCGCTTTCGGTCGACCGAAATATAATCGCATTTAATACCCGCGTTTTTCGCTTTTATGATTGCTTCTTTTCCGTTTTCATCGTCGCCGACGGCAGAAACAAGAAAGCTTTCCGCACCAAGCTTTGAACAGTGCGCCGCGAAATTATACGGCGCACCACCAATTTCTTTTTTATCTTTGAATATATCCCAAATTATTTCGCCAAATGATAAAATTTTCATCGCGAATTATTTGGATCCGTTTTCTTTGTTTTTGAAGAATTCCATATCTTCTTTAAGCTGTGATTCCGCAACACCCTTTACGGTTTCGAACTTCGAAGCGAAGGTGCCGACAGGTTCAACAGCCATAGCGTGAAGAATCGAACCCAAACCATAGGGGTTTTCGGTCGAATCGCCCCATTTGAATACCAATCCGACGTCGCAAGCACGAGAGGGAAGGATAAAGTTGTTGAGCATATCCTTCGAATCGTTGTCACGAGTCTTCATATAATCGAGGATTTCCTGATAGCTTACAGAAACGGTGTTCATCGATTCTGCACCCATAACGTTGAGGAAGTCGACAATCATGGTGAGTCTTGTTGTGTCAACAGCGCTGGGGATTGCAAAACAGGTTGCACTCCAGGGGTTAACGAGAGAATAATAGGATTCTTGGTTTTCGTCTGCTTTCGGAACGGGAACGATACCGAAATGGTCTTCCATAGCACCACCGATGGTGATTATAGAGCCCATACCTGCGTTGTGGAAGAGAACTCTACCGGAAGTGAAGCCTTCTTCGATGAGCTTGTCGGGCCAAGCAGTAACCGAGAAGAATTTATCTGCTTCAAGATAGTGTTCGCTGTCTTTAACGAATTCTTGAAGTTTTTCCATAAGCTTGGAGCTGCGCTGGTTGTACATACTGATATAAGGATATCCGTCAGCACCGGGCTTTGCAATCTTTTCGCCGGATGCGAAGAATACGCTCCACATATCGTCTCTGTTACCGCCCCAACCATAGGTGTCTTTATAGTCGATCTGACCGTCTTGGTTGTCATCGTTGCTAACCTTTCTTGCTGCTTCAAAAGCAACGTCAACGGTCCATTTACCTTCACGAACGAGGTCGTAAGGAGTACCGCCGAAATCTTCGGAAAGGTTCATCTTGTTCCAAAGGTCGAGGTTGAAATAGAGTGCGGAAGTGTGGGTTTTGTTGGTTATACCAATTTCACCGATCATGAAATAAAGCTGACCACCCTGTGTCATATCGGTGTTGAAGGATTGGTTCCACCAAGGAGCTTCAAGCTGGAGACCGTCGAGCGAGCGAAGATCGATGAGAAGGTCTTCCATAGCGAGAGAAGCGCCATCATAAATACAGGGGACAACGATATCGAATTCGCTGAGACCGCTCATTGCATTTTTTCTGACGGTTTCTAAAACCTTTTTGCCGGGACCGCCGCTTGTGGGTATCTTGATTTCTTGGATTGTAATACCAAGTTTTTCTTCAACGAGGTTCTGACGATTTTTAAGGTCTTCGTTGAGAGATTGAGGATAGGTTACGTCGGTTGTGTCTTCATAAGTGTTGAAGACGATTTCCGATTCATAAGAATCGAGCGCACTTGCCGTCAGGAAGGTTATCGTTTCGCCTTCATAGGTCTTGCCGGAAGTTGCGCCGACATATTTCCCGTTTGCATCTTTATAAACGTCAGTGCCCGAAACGGTTGCGTTGGGGTCAACGGAGGTATCGTTCGAGTCCTGACAAGCCGTCAAAGTGATTGCAAATAAAAACAATACGGCTAAAATCAATGAATGAATTCTTTTTTGTGCCATGGTCTTTCTCCTTGGATGTTTTTTATGAGTGAATTATACCACACGTTCTTCGCGTTTGCAAGGGAACAAATGGGAAATGTCAAAAAATAAAGTAAAGTATTGAAAAATAAAGTCGGATATGGTAGAATACAGGAACAGAACTTGTTGAAATCAAAAAAAGAGGTCTTTTATGAGCAACAAAGAAAATAAGAAGCCGAAAAAAGAAGGTCGCCGTGTCCGTTCTCTCGACCCTATGCATTACGTCGGGATTTTCTTCATGAAAACCAGAAACGATGCGACAAACTTTTTTTCGGAATCTGTTGATATAAGAACTGCCGAGGAATATATCCGTCAAAAACGCGAACAGGGGCTCAAGGATTTCAGCATGATGCACGTTTTCCTTGCTTCGTTCGTGCGCCTTTATTCCCAACACCCCGAAATGAACCGTTTCATAAGGGGTCAGCGTATCTACGCCCGTAACAATATCGAAATCGCCATGACGATAAAGAAAGAAATGAAGCTCAATGGCGACGATACGGTTATAAAATTGAATTTCGAACCCGACGCAACGGCAGAAGAAATTTATCACATAACGAACAAGGTCATCGAAGAAGCCCGTAACGAAACGGGTGATTTCGACGACGCGATGAAGTTGTTCAACTATATCCCTCGTTTCATAATGCGCGGTGCCGCTTGGGTAATCAACGTGCTTGATTATTACGGACTCCTTCCGAAATCATTAACGGATATATCACCCTTCCACGGAAGTCTTGTTATAACCTCTCTCGGCTCGCTCGGTATCCCCCCTGTTTATCATCATCTTTATAATTTCGGCAATATCCCGATATTTTTCGCGTTCGGCAAACGCTATAACAAATATGAGATAACAAAAGACGGAACACCCGAAAAGGTGACCTATATCGATTATCGAATCTCTTGTGACGAGCGTATCGCCGATGGACACGCATATTCTGTTGCGCTTCGCTATATCAACAGCTTGTTGCGTAATCCCTCGCAACTTGATCAACGTCCCGAAAAGATTGTAGAAGATATTCCTTGATAATCCCCAAAAAACAAGTTTTTCGGGGACCCCATAGTTTTGGATGCCCGTTCGCTCGCGCCACGCTCACCGCGTGCGGACATCATAGGTATATTTTTCAAGGCGCATGTCCTTGAAAAATATGGTAAATTTATTGTATATATCGCTAACGCTCTCCCCAAAAAACAAGTTTTTCTAATAAAAAACAAAGCTATCGTGCAAAAAAACGATAGCTTTTTTTGTTGTTTTCGTGATTTTTTCACCATTTTGGTGCAGTGATAATGTAATTAATAGAGAAATGGAAAAACATTGGCAAAAAACTATTGAAAAACCGTTCACAAAGTGGTAATATCAGCATTTGTACGGTAAAAAATATATAAAGAGGTATATATTATGAGCAATTACGAAGCATTGTGTATATTGATGCCCATAGGTATCGCTATGACCGCCGGCTTGCTTCTTTCTCGTGTTGTTAAAAAATTGAAGCTTCCTGCCGTCACCGGCTA
Organism: Eubacteriales bacterium; assembly: GCA_045657245.1. Classification (GTDB taxonomy): domain Bacteria; phylum Bacillota; class Clostridia; order Oscillospirales; family CAG-382; genus Coliplasma. The sequence continues at coordinate 20,588 of JAZOSQ010000006.1, forward strand.
TCTTATCGCGGGTATCCTTGTCGGACCTTATTGCCTCGGCGCATTGGGCGACCTTTTGAACATTCCGTGGTTTGGTTATCGCTTGGAACCCATTTTGGACGAATGTGGAAAATTCGTTTATGATGCAGAAGGAAAACAACTTTTTGAAAATACTGTTTCAAGTTGTAAAATTTTATGTGATATAGCGCTAGGGTTTATCGCTTTTGCGATAGGTGATGAATTCCGTCTTTCTTCCCTCAAAAAGATTGGTAAACAGGCAACTATCATTGGGATTTTCCAAGCAATCGTCGCTACAGTTCTTGTTGATGCGGCGCTTATAGGAATTCATTATGCATTTCCGAACGCTATTTCTGTCGAAGCGGCTATTGTTCTTGGTGCAGTTGCAACGGCAACAGCTCCTGCCGCAACGCTTATGGTCGTTCGTCAGTATAAAGCAAAGGGTAAGTTGACCGATATCCTTCTTCCCGTTGTTGCAATCGATGACGCTGTCGGGCTTGTTGTTTTTGCGGTATCCTTTGGTATTGCACAATCGATGAACAGTGGTGCAGCGCTCAGCGTTATTTCGGTTCTTGTTGAACCGTTGCTTGAAGTTATGCTTTCCCTCATTCTCGGTATTGTATTGGGCATTTTGTTCAGCTTTGCCGAAAAATACTTCAATTCGAACAGTAAACGTCTTACTCTTTCGATAACCTTCGTTATCATGGCGGTTGCGCTTTCTCTTTATGAAACACACATCGGCGGTATCCACATCAAGTTCTCCTCGCTTCTCGTTTGTATGATGCTTGGTACCGTATTCTGTAATATGTGTGACTTCTCCGAAGAAATTATGGGCAAAACGGATAAATGGACGGCGCCTCTTTTCGTACTTTTCTTCGTTCTTTCGGGCGCGGAGTTGAATTTTGGGGTATTCGGAAATTTCTCAGTTATCGCAATCGGTATTGTATACATACTTGTGCGTGCAATAGGCAAGATATTGGGTGCGTCAATCAGCGCAAAGGCAACGAAATGCGAACCCAACATTGTTAAATATCTCGGTATAACCCTTCTTCCCCAAGCGGGTGTTGCGCTCGGTATGTCTTTGATTGTGGCAAACACTGACGGTTTTAAAGAAGTCGGTGAAATTGTTCGTAACATAACGCTTTTCGCGGTTCTTGTTTATGAACTTGTCGGTCCTATGCTCACGAAGATCGCACTCACGAAGGCAGGAGATATTATACCTCGTACGGTGATTAACATCGGCGAAGAAGACGACGAATAAAAAACCGCTAAAAACAGCGCAGAACGCATAAATGCTATAATAAAACAGCACCCTTGCAGTAGATTTCTACAGCGTCGGGTGCTGTTTTCTTATTCTGCATCTGTTTTAAGCGGTTTTTACACTTTTTGTTAGAATTTATATCCTTCGCAAACGTTCCTTCTGCATCCGCCTGAACGGCTCAAAGCATCGTCGGGTGCTGTTTTTTTATTCTGCATCTGTTTTAAGCGGTTTTTGATAAATATATAAAAAATTTTGAAAAGAGAGTCCGAGAGGAAAACTTTTATAAAAGTTTTCTTCTCGGTATTTTTATTATCCGAAACGTGCATAATAAAAAATAAAAAAAGGAGGTAAATTATGAAAGAAAACGATACAGTAAAGCTTTTGAGAGAATGTGATGCAGGTGTGAAGATGGGTGTTTCGTCGATAAATGAGGTGCTTCCCGACGTGAGAGCGCAGGAGCTTCGTGACGACCTTGCTTATTGCCGATCACAACACGAAACGCTTCAGGCGGACATCAAGAAAGAGCTTAACAAATACGGCGACAAGGGGAAAGACCCTGCAGTTACGGCAAAGAGTATGTCTTGGATGAAGACGAATATGAAAATGGCGATGGACGATTCCGACAAGACAATTGCCGACCTTATAACCGACGGTTGTAATATGGGCGTTAAGTCGCTTCATAGATATATGAACCAATATTCCGCCGCGGACAGCGAATCAAAGGGTATTGCAACGCGACTTATCGGACTCGAGGATAATTTGGCAAAGCAACTTCGCAAATACCTGTAAACCCATATAAAGAAAACAAGACCACCGATTATTTGGTGGTCTTTATCATTCTTTTAAGCTCCGCGACAGCTTCTCCAAGACCGCCGACACGGTCGATAATACCAAAATCAACCGCCTGTCTGCCGTCGATAACAGTTCCGATGTCGGTCGTCATATCGCCTGTTGCAGTCATAAGATTTCGAATCGTTTCGCCGTTTGCGTTCGAGTTGCGAACGATAAATTCGATAATCCGTTCCTGCATTTTCGAAAGGTTGGCAAAGGTTTGTGGTACACCGATAACAAGTCCGTTAAGCCGTACGGGATGAAGTGTCATCGTTGCACTTGGTACGATGAAGGATTTTTTTGCGGAAACGGCGAGAGGAACACCGATCGAATGTCCACCGCCAAGCACAAGCGAAACCGTCGGTTTCGTCATCCCTGCAATAAGCTCTGCTATGGCAAGACCTGCCTCGATATCACCGCCGATTGTGTTCAACAAAAGCAAAAGCCCGTCGATGTTGTCGTTCTCCTCAACGGCAACGAGCGAGGGGATACATTGTTCATATTTTGTCGATTTCGATTCAGGCGAGGCGGCGAAATGACCTTCGATCTGACCTGCGATAACCATTGAATGAATACATATTCCGCAATCCGACGTGACGACGTTCATATCGGGTTCGTTTTCTTCAAAAAGCTTTTCGTTGTTATCCATAAAAATCTCCTTTATAGCATAATAATTCCCGAAAATGCAGATAATAACCGCAAAATACATCGATTAGGAGAAAAGGTGTTATGGCATCGGGATTGAAAAATAAACTAAAACGGTCGTATTCTGTAATAAAAAAAGAGCTTTATAAAAAAGACGTTTCGGAATGGCTTTATGATAATTTTTATCTTATAGACCGCCACTATCGATTCTCGATAAGCGATAAAAAGGCGCTGAAATGCGACTTATTGTATGAAACATTAAAACGGTTTTGCGAGGATTGTAATTATTCTCTGACACCGAAATCGTTATCATCGCATCTTTCGGGATTGAAACAGAAATTCGGGTTTTATGAGCTTTCGTCTCTGAAAAACCTTCTTTCGATTTGTGCAATAAACAAAATCGCAGAAATGCTGTTCGCTCGGAAGGGAATATCGAATACACTTCCGAAAATCATAAAATTGCTGTATAGCTTGTCCGACCCCGAATTTGACGATATAATCCCAAAGGTCTGGGAATGTGAAGAGTTATTGATCGAGCTCGAGCCCGAATATAAAAATTATGAACCCGAAACAAAAACGCAATATCGTTCTTTGATTTCGTCGTATGCTTTCGAGAATCTGACAAGCGAAAAAAAGGCAATCGAAACACTTTCGCAAAACGCAAAGAAGAAAAACACAACGATCGGAAACCTTCTTTTCCGCCCAAAAAAGAGATATCTCGTCGCATGGGGCTTGCTTTGGGGACTGCTTTTCGCTTCGTTGATGATGTTGTCGTTTTTCACCGTTGGTGCGATAACTTTGCTTTTCGCCGTCCCTTTCGGCATCGCTTGTTCGTCGATATGCGACCATATCCTTTCGTTTTTTGCCCCTGCATATCGAACACCAAGAATAAAGCTCGAATCGGTCCCCAAAAACGCAAAAACGCTTGTCACCGTGGCATCGCTTATGACGGGAAGTAAGAGTGACGAGCGAGTTTTCGAGTCACTTGCCCGATTCCGATATATGAACCCTGACGATAATATCTATTTTTGCCTTCTTGCCGACCTGCCCGATTCCGAAAAGCAGGAAGAAGACGGCGATTCCGAAATTATCGAGTCGGCAAAAAGAAATATCGACAAGCTGAATTCGCTTCACGGAAACCGATTTTGTCTGTTCTTCCGAAACCGTGTTATGAACGAAAGCGAAAACCGTTTTGGCGGTTGGGAGAGAAAAAGAGGTGCTGTTTGTAACCTCGTTTCGTATATCCGAAATGGCGGGGAATCGGGTTATTACGGTGGCGATTTCATAAAAGAAATAAAATATATACTGACGCTCGATTCCGACACAAACCTTTCTGTCGGCAGTGTTCGCGAGATGCTTTCGATTGCACTCCACCCCATAAACCGCCCAATCGCCAAGAAGGGCAGAGTCGTTTCGGGCTATGGTATAATCCAACCGTCGGTCAGAACCGAGCTTGCCAGCGCATACAAGACGGGTTTTTCTCGGCTGATTTCCGGTGTAGGCGGTGTTGACGTTTATGCGACGGCATCGTTTACACGCGCACAATCGCTTCTTGGTTCGGGAAGCTTTTGTGGAAAAGGGTTGATAGACGTCGAGCTTTTCGATTCTCTCGTTGTGGATAAATTGCCAAATGGCTTAGTTTTGAGCCACGATGTTATTGAGGGAAGCATAATGCGAACGCTTTGCGCTTCAGATATCGTTCTGACCGATTCGACACCGGGGAACACAGTTTCATTTTTCCGACGTTTGCATCGTTGGATACGAGGCGATTTTCAGAATCTCTATTTTTTAAAAAGTAAATCGCTTGATTTCTTGTCAAAATCAAGAATCCTCTTGACGGTATTAAGACACTCCTCGCCGATTTTCTCACTTCTAGCGATAACGGTCGGGAGCTTTTTGACCGACACAAACGGTTTTTTCGTGTTTTTCTTCGCCTATTCCGAATTTTTCCTTCCTTGTATTTTAAGCGTCGGAGGTTTCTTGTTTTCGGGTAAACATTTTGCCGTAAAACGCTTTTTCTCAAAAGCATATTCGATGTTGACACAGACCTTTATAAGATTGCTTTTCGAACTTTCCTCGTCTTGCAGAAAAGCGATTCTCACCGAACACGCATTTTTGTTGGCATCGGTACGGCTTGTGACAAGAAAGAAAACGCTTGAATGGGTAACTGCCGCACAGACAGAAAAACTTTCGGCTTCACTCGGAAAATATGTCGTGGACAGCGCATATTCGGTCTTGACGGGAATATTGATTATGATATTCGCAAAATCGCCGTTCATCAAATTTGCAGGTCTGCTCTATTTCGTATATCCGCTGATTTCCTTGATTCTTTCGAAAAACATCGACGGCGGTGCAGAGCTGAAGGCACGTCTTTCCGAGAATCAGAAGAAATTTTTGTCGGCGCATATTTCAGATATGTTTGCTTTCTATTCCGATAACGTAAACGAAACGACAAACCATCTTCCGCCCGATAATATCCAACTTTCTCCCGTTTCGGCAACCGCATATCGCACCTCGCCGACGAATATCGGGTTCTATCTCGTTTCGCTTCTCACGGCGAGGGATATGAAAATAATTTCAACAAAAGAGCTTGCCGAACGTCTGTCGAAATCGATTGATACAATCGAAAAACTTCCCAAATACCACGGGAACCTATATAATTGGTATGATATAAAAACTCTTGCGGTCATCGGCAATAACTATGTTTCTTCGGTTGACAGCGGTAATTTTGTCGTTATGCTCGTTGTGTTGAAAGAAGGTATTCTTGAATATGCAAACGAAGACGATCGGCTTGAAAATATCGCAAAACGTATTGAAAAAATCATAAACGAAACCGATGTAACCGTCTTTTATGACAAACGGCGTTCGCTTTTCCGAATCGGACTTGCCGACACTCCCGACGGAGTCAAGCTCGATTCAAACTGCTATGATTTGCTGATGAGCGAGGCGAGAATGCTTGGATATTATGCTGTCGCAACGTCGAACGTACCGAAAAAGCATTGGCAGTCACTCTCCCGAACCTTGACTCACCATTCGGGATATATCGGAATGATGAGCTGGTCGGGTACCGCTTTTGAATATTTAATGCCCCACCTTTTCTTGCCGTTATATCGTGATTCCTTCCTGTTCGAGAGTGTTGCGTTCGCTTTGATGGTTCAGCGTTCGGCACTAACGCCTTGGGGTGTAAGCGAAAGCGGTTTTTATTCTTTCGATAGCGATATGAACTATCAATATAAAGCAAACGGGTTGAAGATTTTGGCATTACGCAGAGTGGGTAACGACGAAAAAATCGTTTCGCCGTATTCAACCTATCTTTCTCTCTCGGTTTGTCCCGATTCGGCAATAAAGAACATTTTCGCCTTTGAAAACAAAGGTATGTACGGGAAATACGGGCTTTACGAAGCGCTCGATATGAATAACGATAAAAACGGGTTGAGCGTAAAAAGTTATATGGCACATCACGTCGGTATGAGCATAATCGGTTGTGCCAATGCGATAAACGATAATATCTTCGTTCGCCGTTTTATGCGAGATATGCGAATGTATTCCGCAAACGAGCTTCTTCAGGAAAAAATCCCGATCGATGCCCATATCTTTTCTGACGAGCATTCTTCCCAGAAGGGAACAAAGCGGCCGATATATAATTCGCACGAACGAAAAGAAAAGGTTGATATTGATTCTCCGTCGGTGAAGCTTCTTTCAAACGGCGATATGACTGCACTCATCTCAAGTAGTGGTCACATCGGACTTTGCCGAGGTGAGCGAAAACTTGCCCATACCGAGTTTCAAAAATATTCCTTCCGTTTTTCGCCCTGTGTTGTCTTTTCGAGGGACAACAAAAATTATGGTTGCGTACCGATAATAAACAGAAATAACGAATACGGCTTCGAGCATGGAAACGGATTCGCATCTCATATCGCATCGGGTAAAGAATTTTCGGGCAGAGTTAAATACAGTATGTCGAAAAACGGAAACTGCTTTATTGTCAACACCCGTGCGGAAAGCTTGAAAAAATATGATATAACCTTTTCCTTCGAGCCAATGCTCGAAACAGAAAAGAAATATCTTTCTCATATCTCGTTTTCCCGACTTTTTATCGAAAGTGAATATGACCAAACGAAAAGAATCCTTTATTTTCACAGAAGAAGCAGTCTTGACGGTCGTTATATCTTCACTCTTGCGATTGCGCCGAAGGAAAAGGATATGAAGCTTTCGTTTCTGACAAACCGAGAAAACATTCCTGCAAGCTCGGTCGAAACACCGTTTGATTATGCAAACGTCGAGACCGACAACAAGGTCGGGCCGTGCATCGATCCTCTCTGCCTTGTCCGAGCGAACGATGCCGAAGGCGGACGTGCAACCTTCCTTATAACCTGCGGCGAAACAAAAACCGAGTGCGAACGTAACATTCGTCTTGCACGTTCCGATAAAACCGATTACCGACCGAAGACCGAGGAAGGTATGGTCGAAAAAATGCTCCCGATGATACTTTATGGAAGGGAAGGCATAGCGGTTTCTCGTTTTACAAATTGTGATATCGGTTCGCTTTGGAGTAGGGGCATTTCGGGTGATTATCCGCTTTGCTTGATATCGATATCCGAACTTGCCATAACACGAACGAAGGCGGTTTTGAACGCGTTTTCGTCGCTTTCGAAGGTCTGTATCCGATGTGAATTGATTTTTTTGGTGTCGGAAGAAGATAATTATAACCGCCCCGTTGAAAAATCGATTTTGGAATGTCTAGCCGAAACCGATATGGAAAAATATCTCGGTCGAAACGGCGGTATATTCATCCTCCGTGAGAACGAAACCGAAAAGGACCTTATTACAGCTCTGTCGAACACGGCTTCGTATATCCTCGATTTTTCAAATTCAATCGAGCATAAGAGAGAAACCGCAAAACCCGACAGGGCAGAGATAATAACAAAACCGCAAAAAACGGCAAAGCTCATCCCTCCCGATGATGCAATCGAATCGGGCAACGGTTATTTCATCCCCGAGGGATATGTTGTCGACAAGAGCCGTCTCCCCGATGCACCCTATTCCTTCGTGCTTTCGGGTTATCGTTTTTCGACGGTCGTGACACAAAGCAGTCTTGGTTATACCTTCTTTGATAACGCAAGAGAAAGGCGGATTTGTTCCTTCTATGGCGATTCCCGTTCTCTCGACGACGGAGAACGAATCTTTCTCGTTGCCGACGGCAAAAAATATGACCTCTGCGCAATTTCGAACAAGGTCATATACAAAAAAGGCGAGGCAATCTATTATGGCGAAGCCGACGGTGTTGAATATAGCTTGAGTGTTGTAATACCGCCGAAATACCCCGTGAAGCTCATGCGAATCAAGCTCTCGAAGAACGAAAACAGAACCCTTTCTTTCGGAATAAAACCCGTTATGGGCGACAGCGTTCGAAACGTCGGCGGTATCGAAACTGTTCCGTTTTCCGAGAACGGAAACGAGTTTTTCGTTTTCCGAAACGTTTTTGGGATGACCTTCCCCGAGGGACGAGGTTTTGCCGGTGTTCACGGCGGAAAGATTGATACCGATACGACAACCGTTACCGCAAACGGAAACGACGTCTTGTTCTTCCTCGGTGCTTGTACGACCGAATCGGGTGCAAAAAAGATTGCATCAATGGTTGACAAGCGGTTTTTCGATACCGCAAAAACAGAATCGGAATCCTTCGTCGAATCATTCCTGCCAAGAATCAAAATCACAACAAAAAGCAAGACAAACGATATGCTTTTCGATTTCTTCCTGCCTTATCAAACCTCGATTTGCCGTTTCTTTGCAAGGGGCTCGTTCTATCAGAGTGGCGGTGCATACGGCTTCCGTGACCAGCTTCAAGATTCGCTTTCGATCCTTTTCTCATCGCCCGAAACGGTGAGAAGGCATATCATACGCTGTGCTGCTCATCAATATGAAGACGGTTCGGTTATGCATTGGTGGCATACGAGGAACTATGGCGGTGTGAATCGAGGTATAAAAAGCAAATGCTCCGACGATTTGCTTTATCTTCCGATAGTTGTTGCCGATTATATCGAAAAAACCGAGGACGAAAGCATTCTCGCCCTTCCCGTTCATTATCTCACCTCCGAACCCCTCGGTGACCATAACGAGCGCTACGAACAACCCGAGAAGAGCGCCACAAAGGAATCGATTTTCCTTCATTGTCTTCGTGCATTGTCCCGCGCCGACAGGAGAGGGAAGAACGGTATGTTGTTGATGGGAAGCTGTGATTGGAACGACGGCTTTTCGCTGGTTGGCGAAAAGGGTATCGGCGAGAGTGTTTTTTCGACACTTTTATATATCGTCGCAATCGAAAAATTCCTTCCTATCTGCGAAAAATACGGTGATTCCGAAACGGTGAACCACTATAAAAAAGTCAAGGAAGAATTAAAAAACATCGTAGAAGAAAAGGCGTTCTATGGCGATAGATATGCCCGAGCAATCTGCGACGACGGAACGATTCTCGGTATTGAAAGTTGCGAGGAATGTAAAATCGATATACTCTCCCAAGCTTTCTCCGCAATCGCAAACCTTGATGAAGAACGAACAAAAAAAGCGCTGGATTGCGCCTTCTCAAACCTTTATGACGGAAAGGAAAAGATATTCAAGCTCTTTTCTCCTCCCTTTGCAAACGGAAAAACAAGGGTGGGGTATATAAGAGGTTATGTTGCGGGTATCCGTGAAAACGGCGGACAATATACCCACGGCGCATTGTGGGGCGCACTCGGATGCTTTAAGGCGGGGCTTGACGAGGAAGGGTTGCTTATTCTCGATTGTGCAAACCCTGCGACGCATAACTCGACAAAAGAACTCTCGAGGAAATACAAAACCGAACCCTATGCTGTTTCCGCCGATATCTATTCGGGCGAATTTGTCGGCAGAGGTGGTTGGAGTTGGTATACAGGCGCTTCGGGCTGGTATTATAGAATTATGCTCGAATACGTTCTCGGACTAAAGCTCGGGAAGAACAAAATCCTTTCCGCTTTGCCGATTATCGAATACGAAGCGCTTATGGAACTTGGAGAGGCAAAGCTAAAAATCATCGCTTCGGACAAAACAAAAACGCCTCTCTTTGACGGCGTTGAAGTTAATTTTTCTTTGTCGATTCAAAACGGGGACCATATTCTTGAATTACCCTTGAAAAAAGAATAAAAAAATAACCCTTGACTGTTAATCTATTTGTTACAGTCAAGGGTTATTTATTTTCTATCTTAGTATCTAACATCATATTTAACCTCTCTTTCGTAGTATAGGGCTTTTTGATTCTCAATCCCGTTTTTAATTATCCAATCTATTTTAACCTTTGTAGAAGTCGTGCCAAACGGTTTTGATTATCAATTTTGTCGACCAACTAATTTTTCGGAAGGAAACTTTTGATTCTTTTTTGCTCTCTCTGTTGCTTTAGGACTCTTTTTCAAGTCTTGGCTTTCGGCTCTCTCTTAACCGAATTCCCGTCATCCCTGAATGTTTTTTGTTTACACCTTTTCGGTAAGAACTTAATCAGATCATCGGAAGTGTACCTCTTTTTTGAAATCCAAACCTTTTTTGCTTTTGCACTTAAAAACTTTTTAAGTGCGTTCCTGTCAGATCATTGGACCGTACCTATTCCTTTCTTACTTTTGCACCTTTTTACGATTCTGATTAGAACATCGGAGGTGTACCTAACCTTTCATAATTTGAAGATTGAGATTTGTTTATCAAGCTTGATTTTTTCTTGTGGGGTTTCCCTCTCTTCGCTTATATATTAACACACGATACCCCCTTTTGCAATACACAGTATATACAAAGTTCACAATAATATTTTGTTCAAACAAGAGAAAGTTGTGTATGTTGCCCTCGAAATAACAAAAAACTGTTGACATTGAAATTAATATATGCTAAACTGAATTCGTTGGGGCGCATAGCGTCCTTTTTTGTTATGAATTGACATTGTTCGATACAGATGATATTATATACTAATCAAAAATGAAAGAGAATTAATTATGCCGAAATTCATCTTGCTTCTCCTTCCGATAATATTCGGATTGTTTATCTATATCTATTTTTTCTTGAAAAGAAGCTTGAAAACTTTTTCCGTTGACGTTACGACAAAGATAAAGATAGTTTTGGTTGTATTATCCCTCGCTATAACCTTGCTTTCAACCAACATATCCTCATTTTTGACGGTGTTTCTTCTTCACCTTATGGGGATAGATTCATTTTTGCGCCTTTTGTTTTTTGTTTGTAAGAAGTTCATCAAACCGAGCGAAAAGAATGGCTTTACTGTTCTGAAAAAGATATATAAAAGCGGAATTGCTTCCATTGTTATTGTTGCAATATTGCTTTCGTTCGGGTATTTTAACCTTCAAAACATACAGGCTACTGAATATAAAATTCAAACAAACAAGTCTATCCGTGCAGAAGGATACCGCATTTTACTTATCGCCGATATGCATTACGGTGTTTCGCTTGATTACGAGGAATTGACGAAAAAATGCGACGAGATGAGCAATCAAAACCCCGACATCGTCGTTCTTTGCGGTGATATCGTTGACAATTCAACTTCACCTTCACAAGTACGTGAGCTTTTCAAGGCATTGGGCGGAATCAAAAATAAATACGGAATATTTTATGTATATGGAAACCACGACCGTTCGATGAGATTGCTCGAAAGCAAATTCAGCGACAGCGAGCTTCAAAAAACCATAACCGATAACGGCATAAAGATTCTCTGTGACGGAAGCATAACGATTAATGACGAATTTACAATCGTTGGCAGGGAAGACCGTTCGAGAAACAGACTTTCTGTGACGGATTTGCAAAAAAATATCGACGAAAACGATTTTGTTCTCCTTCTCGACCATCAACCTTCCGAATATGCCGAAAACGGAAAAGCAAAGACCGACCTTATCCTTTCGGGACATACCCACGCAGGACAGTTTTTCCCTGTGAACTATCTGTTGGAGCTTGTCCCCTTTAACGACGGTGTTTACGGTATGTATGATATTGACGACAATACAAAAGCAATCGTAACTTCGGGCTTTGCCGGCTGGGCATACCCGTCAAAAACCTCATCCCCGGCGGAATACGTGATTGTTGACATTAAACATCAATAAATATTAAACGGCAGAGAATTTTTCGTTCTCTGCCGTTATATTTTTGTGAGGGGTCCCCGTTGCGAACAAAGTGAGCAATGGGGTTTTTGTATGGGGTCCCCGTTGCGAACAAAGTGAGCAATGGGGGTTAATGGTGATGATGGTGATGATGGTGGTGCGTTATTTCGTTCGAAAAATCGATCTTGCAATTTTCTTCACTGCAAAATTCCTCGCTTGATTCGAGCTCGAGCGTTGCGTGGCAGATTCCGTGTTCTTCAAGCTCTTCGCGAACCTTTTCCTTTGTTTCGTGAGGATTAGCATCGGTGACGATATGCAACGTGGCATAATTGCGCTGTCCGTCAAGACTCCAAACGTGGATATGATGAACGTTCGTAACACCTTCAATGTTCAAAAGATGTTCTTTAAGCTCGGCAAGATCGATATTTTCGGGCGTTTTTTCGAGGAAAAGCCCAATAACGACCTTCAACGTCTGAACCGCGTTTATCAAAATAAATACCGCAACACCGATCGACAAAATCTGGTCGATAATCGAAATGTCGGTGAATCTCATTACGATCGCGCCGATAAGGATAACCAACCAACCGAGAACGTCTTCGAGCATATGGAGATTGACGGCTTTTTGATTTATCGATTCGCCGTCACGAGTGAAATATGCCGCAATAAAGTTCACAAAAATGCCGATAATACCAAAAATAATCATACCGTCGTAATTGACGGGAATGGGATTTATGATTCTTCCGACAGCGTTATAAATAACAATAGCCGAGCCGATAAGAAGTATGACCGTCGTTATAAGCCCGCCGATGAGCGAATAACGAACGTATCCGTATGTGTGCTTTTCGTCTGGCTGTCTTTTGCTCACTTTTTCCAGAACAAAGGAAATACCAATACTGACCGCATCGCCGAAATCGTGCACAGCGTCAGAGGTTATCGCAACGCTGTTTGTGAATATTCCGCCGAGAAACTCAAAAATCGAAAAGGCAAGATTGAGCAAAAAAGCAATAAGTATATTTTTTTCTGTTTTCATACAATATCACTCCGTTCAATTTTATTATATGAAACATCTCGAAAAAAATCAACCGATTTTGATTCCACCTATTGAAAATACTCCGTAAATTCGGTTATAATAAATCAAGAAATCAAAAAGAAAGGAAGTAACGATTATGTCCGTAATGACAGTAAACAAAGAAAATTTCGAACAGGTAAAGGCAAGTGAAAAGAAGGTGCTTCTCGATTTCTATGCCGATTGGTGCGGTCCCTGCCGTATGGTATCTCCGCTTGTCGACCAGATTGCAAGAGAAAATCCGCAATATCTCGTTTGTAAGATAAACGTCGATGACGAGCCGGAATTGGCTTCGCTTTTCGAGGTTTCGAGCATACCTACGCTCGTGGTTCTCAAAGACGGCAAGATTCTTTCTCGTTCGTCGGGTGCACGTCCGAAACCTTTCATTCTTCAGATGTTGGAAGATTAGTATGGAAAAGGTTTTTGATATTATAATTATCGGCGGAGGTCCCGCAGGGTATACAAGTGCATTGTATGCCTCCCGTGCAGGGTTCGACACGCTGGTTATCGAAAGAATGTCTGTCGGCGGTCAGATGGCTTTGACCGATATTATCGACAACTATCCCGGATTCGAGGAAGGTGTTGACGGCTTCACTCTCGGTATGAAGATGCAACAGGGCGCGGAACGCTTTGGTACGGTTACAGAATATGCCGAAGTCGTGTCTGTCGACCTTTCGGATAAGATAAAAAAGGTCGAAACCACAAACGGTGTTTTCCTTGCAAAGGTCATTATCATCGCAACGGGCGCAAACCCGCGAGAGCTCGGACTAGAAAACGAGAAATCTCTCGTCGGCAGAGGTGTTCATTATTGTGCGCACTGCGACGGCAGATTTTATAAGGACAAAACCGTCGTTGTCGTTGGTGGCGGTAACTCCGCCGCTTCGGATGCGCTCTATCTCTCGAATATAGCAAAGAAAGTCTATCTCGTTCATAGACGTGATTCCTTGCGAGCAACGAAGATTTATCACGAACCCCTGATGAAATGCGAGAAAATCGAATTTCTTTGGGACAGCGCAATATCTTCTATAATCGCTGAGAATCGTGTCAGCGGTGCAGAAATCAAGAATCTAAAAACCGACACAGTCGAAAAAATCGATTGTGACGGCATTTTCGTGAGCATCGGAAGACAACCTGCAACCGAATTCTTGAAGGGTGTTATCGACCTTGACGAATATGGATATATCGTTGCAGATGAATCGACAAAAACCAACGCCAACGGTGTTTTTGCTGTCGGCGACGTTCGTCAAAAAGCGCTTCGTCAGGTTGTGACTGCTGTTTCCGATGGTGCGGTTGCGGTTCATTTTGCGGAAGAATATTTGCAAAATTTCAGTTGATTTTTTATATGGTTATATGATAGAATAAGAAAAATATACAGGAGGTATTTATTATGTGTGAACCTAAATTCTATATTTGTGAACATTGCGGCAATCTTGTCGGAATGATAAATGCATCGGGCGTACCGATGATGTGCTGCGGTCAGAAGATGACAAAGCTTGAAGCAGGCACCGTTGATGCAAGTCGCGAAAAACACGTTCCCGTTGTTACCGTTGAGGGCAACACTGTCAGAGTTGATATCGGCTCTGTTGCTCACCCCATGACCGAAGAACACAGTATTCTTTGGGTCTATCTCCAAACCGATAAGGGCGGCCAACGTAAGTGCTTGTCCGTCGGAAGCGAACCTGTTGTAACCTTCACTCTCGGTGACGAAAAGCCCCTCGCGGCATATGCATATTGCAACCTTCACGGACTTTGGATGGAAGAAATCAAGGAAGTTCCCGTTTGCAACCTCAAGCCCGTTGACACCAAGACAAAAGAAAACTATACCGTTTGCAACTGTAATAACGTAAGCTATTTTGATATTCTCGACGAAATACATAAACATAAGGATATCAACAACCTTTTGGAAGTTTTTGAAGAAGTCAAGAATACAACCCATTGCTCGACCGGATGCGGCGGATGCTATGATAAAGTAATCCATATCATCTCCGAAACAATGACAAACGGCGACAGATAAATCACCCCAAGATAAAAACAAAAAGCGGAGTTTTTACTCCGCTTTTTTCTATTTCAAAAATATTCGTAACAGCTTTTCGTAGAACTTGCTGTACGGTTGGTATCTCATCGGTAAATCGATAAAATTCTTTTTATCGACGATGGATTTATAATGCGAAAACGCATCAAAACCGTCTTTTCCGTGATATGACCCCATACCGCTTTCACCAACACCGCCGAACCCCATATTGCTTGTCGCGAGGTGGATTATAACGTCGTTAATACAACCACCGCCGTAGGAAAGCTCGGTGACAACACGGTTGATATGCTTTTTGTCGTTCGAGAAAAGATAGAGAGCAAGGGGCTTGTCCTTTTCTTTGAGGGAATCTACGGTTTTATCAAAATCGTCAAACGTCAAAATCGGCATAATCGGGCCGAAAATTTCTTCCTGCATAACTGCATCGGACTCGGTTATATTGTCCATAACCGTCGGCTCGATTTGGTTGGTTTCTGCGTTGGATTTTCCGCCGTAAACAACCTTTTCTTTGTCAATAAGAGCGCAAATACGTTCGAAATGCTTTTCGTTTATGATTTTGCCGTAATCTTTGTTTTGAAGCGGTTCGTTGCCGAATTGAAGCTTGATTTGTTTTATGACCTCGGCGATAAATTCGTCCTTGACCGATTTTTCACAGAGAATATAATCGGGTGCAACGCAGGTCTGACCGCAGTTTAGATATTTACCAAACACAATTCGCTTTGCGGAAAGCTCGATATTTGCACTGCTGTCAACAATGCAAGGACTCTTACCGCCAAGCTCAAGTACAACGGGAGTGAGATTTTCTGCCGTACGGCGAAGTACCTCTTTCCCGACAGCTTGACTTCCCGTGAAGAAAACAAAATCAAACTTTTGGCTTAATAAGGCGTTGTTCTCGTTCCTTCCGCCCGTGACGACAGCAATATATTCGGGTTCGAAACATTCGGAAACGATTTTTTCGATGATTTCGCTTGTATGCTTCGAATATGCGCTTGGCTTCAATATTGCAGTGTTTCCCGTTGCAATAGCGTTTGCAAGAGGGCCGACAGTCAAAAGGAACGGATAGTTCCAAGGACTCATAATCAGCGTGTTTCCATAGGGAATAGG
>JAZOSQ010000007.1:0-35172 GCA_045657245.1 Eubacteriales bacterium
CCTTCCTTGTCGGCAAAATATGCAATATCCTTATAAACTTCCTTAAGCGCATCCTTTGTATAGTATGTGAACTGTGTTTTCTTCACGAAATCGTCAACTGAAAGCGGGCTTGAAAATCTTGCCGTGCCGCTTGTGGGAAGAGTGTGATTGGGACCTGCAAAATAGTCTCCCAACGCCTCGGGACAATATCTTCCCATAAAAATACTGCCTGCATTCTTTATGGAATCGAGATATTCAAAGGGGTCGTCCAGACATAATTCAAGATGCTCGGGGGCAAGTTTATTCGAAATCTCGATAGCTTCGTCAAGTGTCTTCGTGATAATGATTTTGCCGTTATTTTCGATAGATGCTCTTGCAATCTCTTCACGAGGCAAAACAGAAAGCTGTTTTTCAAGTTCTAATGCGGTTTTTTCCGCAAGTTCTTCGGAATCTGTAATAAGAACCGCGGCGGCATTTTTGTCGTGTTCTGCCTGGGAAAGCATATCCGCCGCAGCAACCGCAGGATGACAGTTCTTATCGGCAATAATAAGAATTTCACTCGGTCCTGCGATCATATCAATGTCAACAATACCATAAACCTGTCTTTTTGCTTCGGCGACAAATGCATTGCCAGGTCCGACAATTTTATCTACTTTAGGAATATTCTCTGTTCCATATGCAAGTGCCGCTACGGCTTGTGCGCCACCCATACAGAAAATTCTATCAACACCAGCAACATAAGCGGCCGCAAGAATATCGTCTCGAACAGTTCCGTCTTTTGCCGGAGGTGTTGTCATAACAACTTGGTCAACACCTGCAATCTTTGCGGGAATACAGTTCATAAGTACAGACGAAGGATATGCCGCCGTTCCGCCGGGAACGTAAAGCGCAACCTTTTCGAGAGGAATAACCTTTCGACCGATCTTAACGCCGTTATTACGGTTAATTTCATATCCATCGCTGATTTGCGCTGTATGGTATTCTTTAATGTTCGATGCAGCTTCGTCGAGAACGGCTTTAAACTCTGCATCACAACGGTCGTATGCCTCTTTAGCGTCAGAAATCGGTATTTCAAAGTTTTCGATTTCAACCTTATCAAACTTTAAGGAATATTCCTTAAGAGCGTTTTCGCCGTTTTTACGAACGTCATCTATAATATCGCGTACTATATCAGAAACATTAACCGTTTCGCTTCCGCGCGCGAATATTTCTTTTTCATTATAGCTCTTTAATATCTTGATCATTTTTGTTTCTCCGAGATAAACTTGATTGTCGAATCAAGAAGCTTATTGATGTTTTCGGATTTGAACTTATAAGCCGCTTTGTTTGCAACAAGACGTGCGCTTATATCACAAATCGATTCGAAAGGTTCAAGTCCGTTTTCTTTCAAGGTTGCACCCGTTTCAACGATATCAACAATAACGTCGCTCAAATTAAGCAAAGGTGCAATTTCAATCGAACCGTTAAGCTTAATGATATCGATATCACAGGATTTTTTGGAATAGTAGTCACGCGCGATATTGGGGAATTTTGTTGCAACACGCAACGTTCTGTCGGTAGCAACTCTCATTCCTTTTTTCCCCGCAACCGCCATTCTGCATTTACCAAAACCGAGATCGCACAATTCATAAACGTCGGGAGAATATTCAAGCAAGATATCTTTTCCGACAACGCCGATATCCGCAGCGCCTCGTTCAACATAGATTGCAACGTCGGACGGTTTAGCCCAAAAATAGCGTACGCCGTTTTCGGGATTTTCGAATATCAATTTTCTTCCACCGTCAAGCAATTCGGGGCAACCATATCCGATGGATTCAAGCAAAGAATATACTTTTTCCCCAAGTCTTCCCTTCGGAAGCGCAATATTTATATAATCATTCATCTTTCAAACTCCCGTCGGACAACATCATAACTTTTTTTCTATATTTCAAACCTGTCGGTTCGTCGGAAAGCGCGATACATTTTCCACCATTTGCCGCAAATTCCTGTTGCATTTTCAATACATCGGAAGGCGAACATTCGGGCGAATAGCAAAGAAATACATCGTAATCAAATTCGGATTTGCGATAATGGAATTCATTAAGCAAATCGATACTGACTGCAAAACCTGCCGCCGATGCATCGCATCCGAAACGATGAACAAGGTTATCATAACGACCGCCCGACAAAACACTTTTCGGAACACCGTTGATGAATCCTTGAAAAACAAGACCGTTATAATAGTTCATATCATTCATTACTGAAAAATCAAGAATGAACTTTTCGGCAAGTCCGAACGAAGAAAGAATGTCCGACAAAGCGGTAAGCTCGGAAAACGCCGATTGCGATGCTTCTCCACAAACGATATCTGCCGTCTTAGAAACAGTTTTGTCAAACTGACCGCAAATACTTATTAAACCGCAAAGCATTTTCGTTGTATCATCAGAAATGTTATATTTCGAGCACAAATCAAGCAATCCATGCAAATTCTTTTGCGAAACAGAATTGGATATCTTCTCGCGAGCAGATTCGGAAATAGAAGCCGAATCGAGAATATCACTCAAAAAGCTCATGTGCGAAATTGCGATACGATACTCTTCGTCAACACCATCAAGACTTTCGGCAGAAAGAATCAATATTTCAGCAAGAGCGCGTATATCCAAAGCACCGATATATTCCAAACCAACCTGTGTTGTTTCCTTGATTTCCCCTGCCTCATTATCCGAAAAATATACACTTTCGTTATAATAAAGCTTTTCGGGTAAAGATGCGGCGCGAAGATTCTTGACGATAGACAAAGTTATGTCCGGTTTCAAAGCCAACAATCTTCCCTTGGGGTCAGAAACAGTGATTATATTTCCGTTCTTCAAAAAAGATTTATTTTCCGAATAAAGTTCATATTGTTCGAACTTACTCATTTTGAATTTTTTATAACCAAATGATTCATATAAGCGTCTTAATTCAAGAACATATTCTTCATCACGACGCAAAATCGCTTTACTTGATGTCATTTTGTCCCTCTTGTTTTTCAAATTACAATAATTATATCACAGTGTTTTGCTTTAGTCAAGTAAATTGTTAAAGTTTTTTGGATATTTCTGCTATTTTTTGAAGATTATTTTATACTGTTGACATGGTGACGAAATCGAGATATTATATAGATATAATTAAATTTGGAGTATAAAAAATGAACGAACGTGAAATTTCCCAAATACGTCGCAGAATGCGCCCCCAAAAAAACAATATCGGTCGCATTTGCGGTTGTTATGTTAATGATAAACATGCAATTATTTCCGAATTCAATCAGAACCTCGGTTTGATTTCTAGCAACGAAGCCGAAGAAATTCTTTCTGTTTTGAGAAAGACCCTTTCGGGTTCTATCGGAAGAAATCTTATAGAAGTTTCGTTTTCGAACCAACAGGTTCTCGAAAGCGAAGAACACGAACTCTTGTCAACATTGAGAAGTTCATCTCTTTCCGACAGCGATGCAGTCAAGAAATTCTTTGAAAAAGCAGTGGCTTCTATCGAGATCGAAGGAAGCTATCTCTTATTACTCGCAAACGACAAATATGATATTTTTACATATAACGAATTTGGCGAGAAGAATGAATCTCCCGACGTTTTTTCCTATATAATTTGCGCGATTTGTCCCATAAAATCATCAAAACCCACGTTGGGATACAACGTTACCGAAAACAAGTTCAAGAACATCATTAGAGATTCTCTTGTTTCTTCCCCTGAAATCGGTTTTATGTTCCCGACGTTGTCCGATAATAAAGCAAATATCTATGAAGCTCTTTTCTATACACGCGACGTATCGGAATCTCATGAAACTTTCACTGACGCCATCTTCAAATCCGAGCTTCCCAAGCCTGCAACCGAACAAACAGAAAGCATCGCAACGATTTTGAACAGCACTATCGCGGATGAATGTAATTTGGAGCTCGTTCAAGTGTTACAAAGCCAACTTATCGAGATTACTGAAGACCATAAAAACAACAAAGTCGAAGAACCTCTTGTAATCACTTCAAAAGACATCGGTTCTTTATTGCGCTGTGGTGGTATCGGCGAAGAAACAATAGATGAATTTTCCAAGAACTTCGAAGAAGATTTCGGCTCGACCGCAAAAATCGCACCGTCGAACATTTTGAACATAAAAAAGTTTGAGGTACGCACACCTGAGGTCACCGTAAAAGTTGCTCCCGAATTCAGCGATTTCGTTGAAACCCGTGTCATTGATGGCACCAAATATATTTTGATTCGTGCAGACGGAGACGTCGAAGTAAACGGTATAAAAATCAATATAAACGAAGATTAATACTAGGTACTTGGAATGTTAGATAAAATCAATCATTTGATAAGCGACCTTTTTTTCGCACCACAAAAGGTTTTCGAGCCTTGCGGAATGTTCACGACAAGTCATATAATTGCAGTGTTCGTTTGCGTTGCTATTGTCGTTGTTGCTTTTAGCATCATACATATAAAAAAATATACGATAAACAAAACAAAAACGATACGTTGGTTGGCATTTCTAATTTCGATTTTAGAATGTATAAAAATAACTCATAGTTTTTATTACGGGTATTCATATCTAGATTCTTGGTTCCCGCTTTCATATTGCGGTTTATTCATCTATGCGATGTGGATGGTAGGTTACGGGAAAGGATTTATTAAACGCTCAGGTGAAATTTTTATAGCGTATGGTTGCCCCGTTGCAGGAGTTTTGTTTTTGATTTTCCCAACAACATCTTTAATGTCTTTTCCTGTTTGGCACTTTTTATCGTTATATAGTCTTTTCTTTCATACTTTAATGATATTTGTCGGAATATCTTCGCTTTACTCGGAACCCAAGATTAACGCAAAAACATACTTGCAGTATATCCTTTTCATAACAGTATTCTCTGTCATTGCAATAACACTTAATAGCATCTATGGTTCCAACTTAATGAATTTAAGAAAACCGTATAATATTCCCATTTTGTTTTTGCAAAATTTATATTCAACTTCTAAAATCGGGTTCACTGCCTTCACTTACTTTGTTTTTTCAATCATCCCTTTTGTTACCAATTTTCTTTTTCCAAAGAAACGTAAAAAACTTTTTAATTTGAATAAATCAAAATAGCTTAAAATTATTGAAAATATAAGTATATTCTGTTATAATAAGCTGTTATTTGATCATTTAGAATGTAGGTGTGTGCATCAATGAAAATTCTCATTATAGCCAATCACTATAATACTCTACGTATTTTCCGACGCGAACTCATCAAAGAAATTGCAAAAAACGGTCACGAAGTTGTAGTATCCATCCCACAATGCGAAGATGAATATAAAGACGTTCTTGAATCTTACGGATGCACCGTCAAGTTCATCGATTCTGAATTTGAACGTCGAGAAATGAGCGTTTTTGCAGAACTTAAACTTATAAGCGCATACAAAAAAATCATTGCCGAAGAAAAGCCCGATAAGGTTATCACATATACTGTAAAATGCAATATTTACGGTGCTTTTGCTTGCAAAAAGTACAAAGTTGATCATTATGCAAACATCACGGGTTTGGGCTCGACTTTCTATGGTAGTTCTCTTGTCCGCATACTAATTTCGTTTTTATATCGTATTTCTTTAAACAAATCAAAACGCATTTTCTTCGAGAACACCGCAAACAGAGACATATTGGTTGAGAAAAAAATAATCAAGGGCGAATCTGCCGTCGTTCTTTCCGGTGCAGGCGTTAATCTTGACGAATTCCCCGAATCGGCATATCCCGAAAAAGATCAACCCACCAGATTCCTTTTCGCAGCAAGAATTATGAAAGAAAAAGGCGTTGACGAATATATTGATGCTTTGACTCGAGTTAAAGCGGTTCATCCTGAAGTTCAATTTGATTTTATCGGCTGGTATGAAGACGATTACGAAGCAACCGTAAACGAACTTATCGGACGTGGTTTAATCAATCATCACGGATTCCAACCCGATGTTTTGCCTTTTATTCGTAATTCTCATTGCACGGTATTACCGTCTTGGCACGAAGGAATGTCGAACACTTTGCTCGAATCCGCGTCGATGTGCCGTCCTCTTATTGCAAGTGATATTCACGGTTGTAAAGAAGCTATTGAAGACGGCGTTACAGGATATGTATTCGAGGTTAAAAACGCAGACAAGCTTTATGAAACGCTCATACGCTTTGTTGAACTCCCCTACGAAGAAAAAGTTTTGATGGGACAAAACGGAAGAAAACGTATGGAAACCATTTTCGACAAAAAGCTTGTTGTTGCTGACACAATGAAAGAAATTTTCTGAAAAATATATTCAAAAAAGACCCGCATATCGTTGATACAATATTTCGGGTCTTTTTTATTAAAACGAGGGGACAAATAAATGAACGAAAAAATTTCGGTCATTATGTCTGTTCACAATTGCGAAAAAACGATTGTTAAAGCTATCGACTCTATAATCAACCAAACCTATACAAACTGGGTTATGATTATATGTGATGATGGCTCGACAGACAAAACATACGAGATAATTAATAGGTACAAAGACAATTATCCCGACAAATTCATAATTATCAGAAACGAAGCGAACATGAAGCTTCCCTTTTCGCTGAATAGATGTTTAGAACACGTCCAAACCGATTTTGTTGCACGAATGGACGGTGATGATTGGTCACATCCACAACGTTTCGAAAAGCAAGTTGAATTCCTCGAAAACAATCCCGAAATTGACCTTGTCGGTACGGGTGTTACCGTTTCCGACGGAGAAAAAAAGATTGGTTCTATAATTAAAATACCTTACCCCACCAAACTAACAATGACTTATCAAAATGCGTTTTCACACGCAACGATAATGACTTATAAGAGAATTTATGATCAGCTTGGCGGATATTCTCTTGATGAGAACGTAATTAGAGTCGAAGACGTTGATCTTTGGTGCAGATTTTTGTCGGAAGGATATAAGGGACACAACATTCAAGACGAGCTCTATTGTATTCTCGAAGATCGAAATGCAGTCAAAAGAAGAACCCTTTCGGCGAGAATCAACGAAGCAAAAACCAAATCAAACGGTTTCAAAAAAATGGGCTTTTCGGGTTTTGTTTGCTTGAAACCATATTTTGGGGTTTTAAAATCTTTTGTTCCTTTCCCTATTTATAAAGCAATCCACACTTTCAAACTTAAAAACAATAAATAATTAAGGCTGTCGCAAAATTTTGCAACAGCCTTTTTGTTATTCGTGACGATTCATATCGAAATTGATTAAATATTCCGTTCCGTCGTATAATGTGATTTCTGTGGGAGCGTAATCGAAACCGTACACCTTTTTGTCAGGCCAAATACTCACAGACGAATTTTTCTCGTTTGTCCAAGGAAGCTTTTCATCGTTTCTAAACAACGTCAATTCCTTTGCGCGAAGCGATTTGAAGTAAATGCCGAGATCCGTGTTCGCCAAAGTGATTTCGGTCCAATCTTGACAAGGCGCACCGTTTCGGTCAACCTTTGTGTCAGGCGGAAAGTCGAGAGCACAGTTAAACAGCATTGCTGTGTTCGAACCATCTTTCTTTGCACCCTTAACTTCAATCAAAATATCATCTGAAACACCTGTATTTTGTCCTGTAACAGTTAATCTTGCATAATCATCATCAATGATTTCCAAAACCATTTCATAGGTATCGTTCGAAGGAAGAATTTTTGAAGATTCATACCAATTTCTAGTAGACGGTGACAAGGTTTCATAAATGTTATGGAACAAATGCCAACCACCCCTTCTGCCGGACCAACAAAAACCTGCATCAATGCAATTAATCCAATTATCGCCATCGTACACGTCTATGCCGAGAAACGCATATCCGTTCAAATATCTGCCATCGGGCAAAACGTTCTGCATTTCAACAGAAGGGATATCAAGAACAACCGATGCCGCCTTATAACCCTTTGTAGAATAAACAGCGAAAGCGGGACCGTCAGTGTCGCCCATTCTGCCGATATTTGTATAGTTCAAGCTGTCAATAATCGCCGTATAATCCGGTTCTTGTGATTCTTCCGAAACATTTTCACCTGGTATTTTTTCACAAGCAAAGAGAGAAAAAACAAAAACTAAGGAAACAATAAATAATATGATTCTTTGCATAATCCACCCTAATCGTTTTTATTTTCTTTATCAGATTTAAATTTATCATAAGCATCACAAAGGAAAGTCAATACCGCCCTTCTGGTTATGATGCCGATAAATACACCTCTATCATCAACAACGGGCACAAAGTTTTGTTCTACGATGCGGTTAAAAAGCTGTTCAACCGTACAAGTTACACTCACGGGCGGATTCCATCCCTCGCGAACAACGTCTTTAATACAAACCTTTTCGTGTTCACGCATATCGCTTCCGCCATTCGAAAGCATACTGCGAAGAAGGTCGCCCTCAGTAATTGTTCCAACATAAATTCCTTCGGAAGAAATTACGGGAATCGCACGATATTTATGGAACGTCATCTTTTCAAAACCGTTTCGAACAGTCGAAGCCGAATCGAGAAAAGCGACGTTGCTTTTGGGGGTTAGAAATCGCATTATGTTGTTCATAGTAGCCTCCAAAATATATGATTATATTGTCAATTCAAGATGTCTTGTTCTAGTTGTAAAACCGTATTTTTCATAAAAATCCAATGCAGACTCATTGAATTCCCAAACGTTAAGCATTATCATACGGCAATTCTTTTCTTTCGCATATTCTTTTGCGCGTTCCATAAGCTTCGAAGCGATTCCTTGTCTACGTGCGGAAGGATCGACACATAGATCGTCCACATAAAGAGTCATACCGCAACCTTCGGTCAGGAAATCACAAAATACATAACCGTTAACCGCTCCGTCGGTTTCAGAAACAAAAACCCCGTTATCCTCCTTCGAAAGTCGTTCTCTGACTTCATCGAGAGTATATTTGCTTTCAAGATTCGGAAACATATCGGGACGCGCGTCCTTATGCAATTTCGCGATGATTTTTAACAAACCGTACACCGCTTCTGTATCATTACCGCACGACTGTCTTACAACACAATTTTTCATAAATCAAACTCTTTTATATATACAAAAACGGAAGGTCATATCAGGTTCCGTATCGGTTTCGGGATCGGTTTTTTGCGCTTCGCCAACCTCAACCAAATTCCATTCCGACGAATCATCAAGATTATCGAAACAAGCGTCTTTATCAAAGCTCTTTTCAAACTTTGTAACATACGCTGTATCGCAATACGGCAAAAGCTGTGAATAAACCTTCGCACCACCGATAACGTATACAGAATCAGAATCATACGCCTTGATTTTTTCAAAAAGTTCATCGAGCGAACGAACCATTATCGCCCCTTCGGGAGAATAATCGGGATTACGGCTCAAAACAATGTTTATTCTGTCTTTAAGGACTCGTCCACCGGGGAACGTAGAAAGCGTTTTCGAACCGAGAATCACAACATTCCCTTTTGTAAGACTTTGAAAATAGCGCAAATCGGCACGTACACGAGCGAGAAGTTCGCCTTTATTGCCAATTCCCCATTCATTATCAACGGCAACAACGAGTTTCATTAATATCTCCTTTTACACAGCAACAGGGAACTTTCCGACCTTTTCGCCGTGTATATAATTTTCAACCTTAAAGCTATCGGGAGTAAACTGATAAAAATCCGTAATCGAAGGATCGAGAGTAACCTTCGGTGCAGGAAAACTTTCACGTTTGATAAGCTCTTCAACTATCGGAATGTGTCTGTCATAAATATGAGCATCGGCAATAACGTGTACAAGTTCACCGGGTTGAAGCCCCGAAACCTGCGCAAGCATAAGAACCAACGCAGCGTATTGCGCAACGTTCCATGCATTCGCCGCAAGCATATCCTGCGAACGCTGATTAAGTATAGCACAAAGCTTTCCGTCCGTAACGTTAAAAGTCATTGAATAAGCGCAAGGATAAAGCGCCATTTCGCTCAAGTCGGCGAAATTATACATATTCGTCATAATTCTACGGCTCGTGGGGTTATTTTTAAGGTCATACAAAACACGGTCGACCATATCAAATTCACCCTCGCGGTATTTATGTTTGACCGCCATTTGATATCCGTATGCTTTACCGATAGTTCCGTTTTCGTCGGCCCAAGCATCCCAAATTTTGCTTCCGAGATCTTTGATATTATTCGACTTCTTTTGCCAAATCCAAAGTATCTCATCAATTGCCTTTTCGAAAGAAATCGGGCGGAGCGTTATAAGAGGAAATTCTTTTGAAAGATCATAACGATTAACAACGCCAAACTTTTTCTTTGTGTATGCAGGTTCGCCGTCATCCCATCGTGCGCGGATACGCTCGTCTCGAACCCAACTTCCGTTTTCGATTATATCTTTACAGGTTTCAATAAAAGCTTTATCTGCAGAACTCATTTTCATTTCCTCCGCTTTGACAGATGTTTTCTTTTAATATACCATTTTTCCTATATTTTGTCAACACGCAATAGCTTTACCGATTGACAAAAATGACAAGGTTTGCTATTATAAACAAAAATCATTTTTCGGAGTTTTTATGAAGTTCATTGTAACTGTCCATTGCGGAAGCGACGTCATAAAAATCGAATATGACAAACCGATTTCATTAATGAACGCTATTGATGACAGCGGTTTTGTTTTCGATGCGCCTTGCGGCGGCAAAAACATTTGCGGTAATTGTAAGGTTTTTGCGTTTGGCGGGATCACTCCGCCTTCCGAAAAAGAAATTGTTTTTTTGGATAAGGACATCGAAAACGGAACCCGTCTTGCGTGTATGACGACGGTTGTTTCGGACACAACGGTTTTCATTCCCAAAATCATTAATTTGAACACGTCAAAAAGCAATAGCTTGAATCTTGATGTTTCCCCTATTTCTGAAGAAAAAAGCTGTTTTGCTTGTGCGGTTGACGTCGGAACAACCACGCTTGTTTTCAGATATTTTTCACTTTCCGAAGGAAAGCTTCTTTTTGAAGAAAGTATCCCTAATCCTCAATCCAAACACGGGTCTGACGTGTTAACGAGAATCGAATTTTGTTCAAACGGCGGTTTGAATGAATTAAAAGCCGAACTCGAAAATGCTATCGAAGAGTCCAAAAACCGTTTTGGCAGTCAAATTGAATATTACGTAATAACCGGCAATACGACTATGCTTCATATTTTGTCGGGAAGAAATCCGGAAGGTATTGCCGTTGCGCCGTTCGAACCCGAAACACTTTTCGGTGTCTGGGAAGGCAATCGTTATTATATGCGCTGTACAAGTGCTTATATAGGAGCCGATGCAGTTGCTTCTCTTCTTGCATCGAGAATTACAGAAACCAAAGAAAATGCACTTTTACTCGATATAGGTACAAACAACGAATGTATTCTTTGGAACGGAAACGAATTAACCGCTTGTTCCTCGCCTGCAGGACCTGCTTTTGAAGGCGGTAACATTTCTTGCGGTATGACTGCATTCGGCGGTGCGATATATAGAATTGATGATAAAGACGGTCACGCGAAAGCATATACCGTCAATGAATCGGAAGAACCTATCGGTTTTTGCGGAAGCGGTCTGATCGATGCTGTCGCATATTACTTGAGAAACGGTTATATCGAAAAAGACGGTTCTGTTTCTAAAGAACTTTCCGATTTCGGAAAAGCAAAGTTAACTCCCGAAGACATAGCTGAATTACAGCTTGCTAAATCGGCTGTATGCGCAGGCATTCTCACATTGTTGAACGAATCGAATTTAGAAATCGAAGATGTCAAATCACTATATCTCACAGGAAACTTTGGTAATTATATTAATATCAAAAACGCAAAAACGATCGGAATGATTCCGAAAAACATCAATGCCGTCCCTCTTGGCTATTCTGCAATAGACGGTGCTTCGATGGTTCTGTTAAACAAGGATTTCATGAAAAATTCTGAAGAATTAGCGAAAGAAATTAAAACATTCGAACTTGCAGACAGTGAATTTTTCGTCAAATCGTTTATCGAAAATATGTATTTTTAATATCTTATATCTCTTTTGCAACAACTTTATCACCTAAAAAAGCGGACAGAATCTGTCCGCTTTTAAAATACTCCCAGTATTAAATCATAATATAAAATACCTTGGATATTTATTTTTTCTATTTTTTAAGAACTTATCAAAAAATGTATTACATCATAAACACCAAGTGCAACTCCGCCGATAATGGTAGTAAATATTGTTATTATCGCAAGAATGTTAAAAGGAAATAATTGTATCAACTTTGTGTTACGCATGAAATACCAAAACAGCGAAAACAAAAACAAACAAAATTCAATTAAATGAAATAAGATTTGAAGTTCCATATTAACCTCTAAAATAGAACAGAGTTTCACAAAAAATAAAATTCAGTAATATCAATCCGTAGACTCAACAATATATAAGGCCATAATCACATTTTCATTTTTATATGGAATATAATGTATTTTGCATATCACACCGTCGCGAAGAACGCCACCATCGGTTTGTCTTAATGTATAGCCATAACCACTCTGTGGAGCATTCGATATAACAAAGGGAATTTCATTAATTATGAATCTATCAGGGTATGCTTCTTTTTCGTAAAACCCGATTTCGTAATTCGAAATAACGCCCTCGGTCATAAGATATTCACCCGAAGAATATTCATCATATAATGATTTGGCTTCCACATGTCCGAAAATTGTGCTAAAAATTATAATTAATAACACTAATGAAACTATGGACATTCCTACTCTTCCAAAAATCTCATTGCCACGCCAAGTATATATTGTATAGAACAACATGAAACCGCCAAATATGCAAATAATCACAAATGGTACCGTGATTATTGAGATGCCGGACGCTTCATAGATTAATTTATACATTCTTACACTTTTCCTTCTACTGTAGACTAAAGAAAAACAGCGCCATTCGACAAAAACACTGTTTTTCTTTATCTGTTTTATTTCTTCATCTTCAATTCCAAGGCAGAAATGTTCCTTTGATAAAAATCCGTGTGTTTTATTGGAATATTATTTCTGCAAGAAGAACTACAGTTAACGATATACTAAATAAATCAAACTTATAGTCATCGATTGCGTTTGCATATTTATCTTTTAGTATTTTTGATTTTATTATGGCAATATATCCACCAAATACCATAATGAGTGAAAATAACAGGTTAAACCAGGCGAAGTCTTTGATAAGCCATATAGCGGAAACGATGTATACAAAAACAAAAAACAATCTTCTTATAGGTTTTTTTGAAAAGAATGACATTAAATCCTCCTAAAATCGTATATATCCACTTTTTCCATCAGCATCAACAAACATCTATTTCTTAATTTTCAACTCCAAAACGGTAACGCCAAGGTCTCCTTCGCCGTAGCGTCCCATACGGAACGAGCGTATACGGGATTTATCCTGACGGAAGTATTGCCAGAGTGCAGCTCGTAACGCACCCGTACCCTTACCGTGAATTACAGAAACAAATTCGTGTCCTGCAAGGATCGCATCCTCAAGATAGCGGTCAATCATAAACCATGCATCGTCGCCCGTATTACCACGAACGTCGATTTCGTTTTTCACACTTGAAACGCTATGAGTATATTGAGCTTTTCCTTTTTGTTTGTTCTGTTTTTCGACAGAAGCGGCGTTTCCGAGAAGTCGGATGTTTTTTATATTCGTTTTTGTTTCAAATCGTCCCGATACGGTAAACACCGTTTCGCCCGAAACACTTTTTACGATCGCTTCCCTGCCGATATCCGCCAAAAGAACTCGATCGCCAACCTGCAAAGGACGAGGAAGAACATAATTATCTTCTTCGACTTCAAATTCTTCAACGTCTGAAATCAAAGCAGAGGTGTCTTTGATATTTTGTCTTATGGCTTTACGTGCTTCTTCGATACGTTCGAGTTCAAGACGCTTTGCAGATTCCTTCTTTAATTCGTTAAGTTCATTAAACACAGTATTACTCGACGCCTTTGCCGCATCGAGAATACGTTGTGCCTGTGCCCTTGCTCTATCAAGTTCTGCTTCGGCACGGTCTTTAAGCTCTTTTGCGTTCTTTTCGGCTTCTTCGCGTATACGAAGCGCTTCCTTACGGGCACGTTCGCTTTCCGAACGCTCTTTTCGAAGATCTTGCTCTGTTTCCTCAAGTCGAACGATAACGTCTTCGAAACGAATATTATCTTCTTCGAGAAGCTGTTTTGCGCGTTCAATTATACCCTCGCTCATACCAAGACGACGAGAGATTTCGAATGCATTACTTCGACCGGGGATACCCGTTATCAACCTATAAGTCGGTTTTAGAGTCGCAAGGTCAAATTCGCAAGACGCGTTCAACACACCTTCAGTATCAAGAGCATAAATCTTCAATTCGGAATAGTGAGTGGTTGCCGCAACTATTGCGCCCGAATTACGAACACTTTCAAGTATTGAAATTGCAAGAGATGCACCTTCTGTCGGGTCGGTGCCCGCGCCAAGTTCATCAAACAGAACGAGCGAACCCTTGGAACATTCCTCCAAAATTGAAACAACGTTAACCATATGCGACGAGAAGGTCGAAAGCGACTGTTCGATACTCTGTTCGTCACCTATATCTGCAAGAACAGCATCAAAAACAGGAAGCGAACTTCCGTCATCGCAAGGTATATATAGACCGCTTTGCGCCATCAAAGCAAACAACCCGAGCGTTTTCAAGGTTACGGTTTTACCACCTGTGTTCGGTCCAGTGATTATTAATGCATTTTCTTTTTCGCCGAATTCAACCGAAATCGGAACAACCTTATCCCTAGACAAAAGAGGGTGCCTTGCGCGAACGAGCTTAATTGAAGATACGCCCATAATCGGACAAATACCCGCGATATCGGAAGAATACGACGCACGGGCGAAAATCGAATCAAGGTCGATTATTGCTTGAAGGTCAACACGCAAGGAGGAAGATATCAAAGCAACCTTTTGTGACAATGCATAAAGGATTTTTTCGATTTCTTCGGTTTCTCTGCCCTTTAATTCACGCAATTTGTTATTAGCTTCCAAAACCGCCATAGGTTCAACAAACAACGTTTGTCCCGAAGCGGATGAATCGTGAACAAGGCCTTTTATTTCGTTTTTATGTTCAGCACGAACGGGAATTACGTATCTTCCCGAACGAATAGTTACAACAGCATCACGCAAAAATTTCGAATTCTCGCCAAGCGTTATATTCGAGAGAATTTCACGAACACTTTCTTCCGCACGGCGAATATCACGTCTAATTCTGTAAAGCTCAGACGATGCATCATCGGCAATCATATCTTCGCCGATAATCTTCATCGTTATTTCCTCAGCAAGACTGCGCGAACCCGTCAAAGCAGAAAAATACGGCTCGAGTGACGGCACGTTCTTACCTTCGGGATATTTTTGCACAGCATATACCGAACGCAAAAGCGAGCCGATCCCCATAAGTTCAAGCGGTATTAAAGTTGCGCCCTTCTCAGCTCTGTCGATCGAATCAATTATACCCATCGAAGCAGAAAAGCTCGGAACACCTTTCAATATCAAAAGCCCGAGCGCTTCCGATGTTTCGTCAAGCAATCTTTTAACAGATACAGAATCGGTTTTTGGTATGGTTTCTAATATCTCGAGTTTCGCCGCATCGGTTTTCGCCATCGACGCAACACGAGATATAATTTTATCATATTCAAGAATCTTTTTTGATTTGGAAAAACCTTTCATCAGTGTTCCTCATAAAAGTTTTTAATTTGCTCACGGGAGCTCTTCACAATGCTTATAAAATGACAAGGTTTTGAACCCACGTTCTGCTCTCGAAAGCAAGAATCTTTCAGCACATACCGCAAGAAATTCTTCGTCTTTTTCTCTTATTTTGAACGAAATGAATTTTGAAAGTTCGCTTTCTGTTATATGTGAAATAGCTTTAACAACCGAACTCGTTAAAAACAAATCGTTACCGTTATTAAAAGCACAATTCCTACAAAAAGACACGCCTTCGGTTATGTTGAAAATCGCTTCATCAACAAGCTCTTCACCGCACGTTTCACAAACCGAAACTTCGGGCAAAAATCCACATTCGGCGCATATACGCAATTCAAAAGCGGCCTTGATAATCCTGTTTGAATTTTTATCGTTTTCCAATGCATACAACGAATTCAAAAGAATACGCAATATGATTCCCGAATCGTCACCGGGAATCGAAAACGAGGATGCAACGTCAGCCAAATAACATGCCAGAGAATACTTTTTTATATCTTCTCTTATAGGATAAAAATCGGCAATCAAAGAAGCTTCCGACAAGGTATAAAAGCCGTTTTTATCATATATGAGCATATCCGAAAAGGCGAATAACTGCGCTGACTTCAGATAGGGTGACGAAAGTTTTCGTACACCTTTTGCGTTAACCGTTATAACACCGAGTGAAGACGTCACAACAGTCAAAAGTTTGCTCGTTTCACCTTTTGGGACTTCACGGATAACAATGCCTTTAATCTTATGGCGCATTATTCAAGTTCTTCCTTATATCCGAAATCGGTCAACAAGGACGGTCTGTCGCGCCAATTTTCTTTAACCTTGACCCAAAGGTCAAGAAATACTTTTGTTTCGAAAATCGACTCTGCATCTTCCCTTGCATATGTACCGATTTTCTTAAGCATCGAACCGTTTTTACCGATAATTATACGTTTGTGAGATTCACGTTCGCAATATATCTCGGCACGAACGGACAACAACCCCTTCTTTTCGGAAAAATCCTCGATAGACACTGCAACACCGTGAGGGATTTCATCATCGAGCAAACGCAAAACCTTTTCTCTTATGATTTCGGCAAATATCTTTCTTTCGGGCTGATCGGTCAAATAATCTTCAGGGAAAAAGTGAATACTCTCCGTAAGAAGCGGATCAAGTTCCTTCAAGATTAGGTCAACACCGTCACCGGTAAGCGCAGAAATCGGAATGATGGAATGAAAATCATACATTTCGGAAAGCGTCATTATCTGTTCTGCGAGTTTAACTTTATTTGCACGGTCGGTTTTATTGATAACAAGTATAACATCGATACCCGATTTTTTATAGCTGTCGAGCGCATTTTTCTCGTTTGTGTTAAGTTCGGTTCCTGCTTCAACAACAAAAACAATAATATCCGAAGAATCCGCGGCATTACCGACCGCCTTCATCATATATTCGCCGAGAAGAGTTTTCGGCTTATGAAGACCGGGAGTGTCGGTGAAAACATATTGGTTCTCGCCTTTTGTTAAAACACCCGTTATTCTGTTACGGGTTGTTTGGGGTTTACGGGAAACTATCGCAACTTTTTCGCCCAGAAGTGTGTTAAGTAACGTACTTTTTCCTACGTTGGGTTTGCCTGCGATCATTATAAAAGCTGTTTTTGTCATATTTACCTCTTTATGCCGAGTTTGTTCAAAATTTCTCTTTGTTTTTCTTCCATTATTTCACGTTCTGCATCGGTCTCATGGTCATATCCGAGAAGATGTAACGCCGAATGAGCTGCCAAAAAGCAAAACTCACGTTTCGGCGAATGTCCGTATTCTTCTGCCTGACGGTATGCGGTGTCACGTGATATGATAATATCTCCCAAAAGCGTCACCGTGTCGGGTGTATCAAAATCAAAAAACGGGAACGAGAGAACATCTGTGGGACGGTCTATATTGCGATGTTCTTTATTGATTTCTTTAATCGTCGCATCATCGCAAACCGTCACGTTGACTTCGAATTTATGTTCGGGGAACTTTTCGGAAACAGTAGTACGAATAACACGTTTCATTAACGTTTCGTACAACTTAGGTATTCCCTCTTCTGTTAGAACATCAAAATATATTTTTATCATTCTTTAGGTCTCCTCCTGAATGATTGAGATTTTTCTCGACGTGCACCGTCTCTTTTTTCATATGCCATTATGATTTTTTGTACAAGAGGATGTCTCACAACGTCTTTGTGGGAAAACTTAAAAATAGAAATACCTTTTATTCCGTCAAGGATTTCCAAAGCATCAACCAAACCGCTCTTACGAAGATTAGGAAGGTCGATTTGGGTTATATCGCCGGTTATGATCGCTTTGCTGTTATTACCAAGACGTGTGAGGAACATTTTCATCTGTTCCGGAGTAGTATTTTGAGCTTCATCAAGGATTATGAAAGCGTCATCAAGCGTTCTTCCTCGCATATACGCAAGGGGAACTATTTCTATAATTCCCTTCTCACCACAATTTCTGAAACTTTCATTACCAAGCATTTCGCCGAGAGCATCATACAGAGGACGAAGATAGGGATCGATTTTACTTTGAAGATCGCCGGGAAGAAAACCAAGTTTTTCACCTGCTTCAACAGCGGGTCTTGTTAAAACAATCTTCGAAACCTGTTTCTTTTTTAATGCGGTAACCGCCATTGCGACGGCAAGGAATGTTTTTCCCGTACCCGCAGGTCCGACACCAAAAACGATCGTATTTTGATTGATTGCATCAACATATTTTTGCTGTCCGACAGTCTTTGCTTTTATCGGCTTGCCTTTATTGGTAAGACAAATGCAATCGTTATAAATTGTGCTAAGCTCGTTTTCTTTTTCCTCACGAACCATTGTGATTACATAATTTATCGTATTTTCGTCAATACTTTCACTGGTACGACTGACACGTTCAAGCTGTTCGATACAAGAAGCAGCCATATTTACATCCGATAAATTATCGCCTGTGATTTTTATTACACCCTCACGAGCGACCACCGAAACCGAAAAAGCGTTTTCAATATTTTCGATATTGCCGTCTAAAGTACCGAACAGTTTCAAAACAAATTCAATTGAAAGATCGGGTATCGATTTTTCAAACATTATTTTTCTCACTCCAATAACTTTATGTAGCGTATTATAACACAGTATTACCTAAATGTCAAAAAAATATATATTTTTTAACTTGACTAAACAGTTAAAATTTGGTACAATGACTTGTAAAATTTTGAAACTATCTCAAATTCGGTTTCAAACAAACAAATTCAGGAGGATCAAAATGAAAAAATTGACACGCATTTTGGCAATGTTTCTTGTTCTATGCCTTGCTGTTTTGAGTGTTACCGCTTGTGCGAAAAAAGAAGGCGACAACAACACAACTTCCGGCTCTGCAGGAACAGGCGAAGGACTTTTCTCTAAGTTGCCTCAAAGAGATTACGAAGAACGTGAAGTTACCTTCCTCGTTCCCGGTGACTGGAGAGAAATTTACAAATCTGTTGAAATCTTGGAACACGAAAGTTCTCCCGACATTATCAATACGGCAATCAAAAACCGTAATGAAATCGTCGAAGGTCGTTTCAACGTTAAAATCACTGAAATTCGTACCGACAGCTCGCAGACTATGATTCAGAGAATCAAAAACGCTACCATTTCTAACTTGCCCGATTACGATATCGTTATGCCCGCTATTCCCGATGCAGCTATGCTTGCACTCGAAAACTCGTTCTATCTCCTTAACGATATGGAATACGTAGATCTCAAAAATCCCTGTTGGGACCAAAACGCGATCGAAAGTCTTTCCATCAACAACAAGAACTATTTCATTACCGGTGATATCAGCCTTCTTTCTCTCGGCTGTACTCACGCTATCGTTTTCAACAAGGATATTGTTGAAGAACAGCATCTCGACGATCCCTATGAACTCGTTGAAACCGGCAAATGGACCATCGATAAACTTCAGGAACTCGCAAGAAAGGTTACCAACGACTCTGACGGCGAACCCGGTATGTCCTACAAAGACACCTACGGCTTCCTCATCAACAGCAACTTTGTAACCTCTATGTACGTTGGCTCCGGCCATACTCTTACCGGTAAAGACGACGACGATAAGCCCGTTATTTCCATTATGAAGGATACCGTTACCGCGGCTAATATCTTCACCAAGATTTTCGACCTCGTTAATGACGAAACTGCTACCGGTCAGATTGATAACCCCGCAGGTAACTATACTGTCACCGCAGGTCAGGCAAACAAGAACGTTTGGACCGCTGCTAACGAATCTGTTGCAGAAAAGAAAGCTCTTTTCCGCGCAATGGCTATCATCGATATTCCCGAAATCGGTAAAATGGAAGCAAACTACGGTGTAATTCCTGTACCTAAGTTCAACCAGCAGCAGGAAGATTACCACTCCCTCGTTTCTACCATTCTTGCAACCTCTTGTGCAATCCCTGTTTCTGCAGAAGATCCCGAAATGTCCTCCATTATTATGCAGGCAATGTGCGAAGCTTCCACAGAAACCACTAAATATGCATACGTTCAGACCATCCTCAAGGATCGTCACAGTAAAGACGATAAGACCGAAAAGATGCTCGATATGATCTTCGCAAACAGAGTTTATGACCTCGGTATCGTTTATAACTGGGGCGGCGAAAGCGTTTGGGATGCAAACTCTCTTGCAAACTTCATGAACACCGTTGCATTCAGCGGTACTCAGACCTTCGCTTCCACTCTCGACTCCATTTCTTCTGTTGTTCAATCCGACCTCGAAGAAACTCTCGAACAGTTCAACAAGAAAAAGAACTAATTTCGAATAAGCAACAAAAACAGTCCTGCGAATTGCAGGACTGTTTTTTATGTTGTTTTTTATTTATTGAGTTTCGAATCTGTCTTTGATTGGAACTTTTCGGAAAATACCAAAAATCTTTCGTGTGTTCCCTTTCCTATTAAACCACTTTCGTCGCTTGCAGAAACCTCAAAAACAAATTTTCTGCCTTCTCTTGAAACTAGTTCCGCAGTAGCAAAAACGCTCATTCCAACAGGCGTCGCCGCAAGATGTTCGACGTTTAGGAGCGTACCGACGGTAGTTTCACCTTCATCAAGCAATGTTGAAACCGCTTCACAAGCAGCACGTTCAATTAGAGCCAACATAGCAGGAGTTGCATATACATTTAGACTACCGCTTCCAACAGACAAGGCTGTCTTTTCGGGAGTTACAATTTCAGTAACGGTCGCATTTACATTATTCATAAAAACCTCTTTGATTTTTTTTATATAATATCACACACTTGAAATTGTGTCAAGAAACTGATTGCAATAATAAATGTTTTCTGTTATAATATAAAAAAAGCCAACGAGGTATACATTATGTTTGATGCAATGAAAGTCAAGAACGATTGCGTACGATGGATAAAAGATTTCTTCGAGGAAAACGGCAAGGACTGTAATGCC
The DNA here is from genome assembly GCA_045657245.1 of Eubacteriales bacterium. Taxonomy (GTDB): domain Bacteria; phylum Bacillota; class Clostridia; order Oscillospirales; family CAG-382; genus Coliplasma. Next base: position 21,115 of record JAZOSQ010000007.1, read on the forward strand.
GTTATCGGGATTTCGGGTGGAAAAGACAGCACTGTTGTTGCAGGTTTGTGTGTTGAAGCTCTCGGAAAAGACAGAGTTATCGGCGTATTGATGCCTAACGGAACGCAAAGCGACATTGACGATTCTTTCAAGGTTGTCAATCATTTAGGCATCAAGCATTACATTGTAAATATCGAAGATGCATTTAATGGCTTAAAAAACGCATTCCCTTCCGATCTTAACATGAGCGAACAAACAAAAATAAATATATCTCCCAGAATACGTATGACCGCTTTGTATGCGGTTTCGCAAAGTTGCAACGGCAGAGTTGCTAACACTTGCAACCTTTCCGAAGACTGGGTTGGTTATTCAACAAGATACGGCGATGCGGCAGGCGATTTTAGTCCTCTTTGTTGCTTGACTGTTCAAGAAGTCAAAGAAATCGGAAAAGCTCTCGATCTGCCCTTCGATTTGGTCGAAAAGACCCCCTCCGACGGACTCTGCGGAAAAACCGACGAGGATAATCTCGGATTCACTTATGCAGTTCTTGATAAATATATCAGAACAGGCGAAATTGATGATATTGAAACAAAAAATTTGATAGATAAAAAACACCGACAAAACGTGTTTAAACTTCGTGTAATGCCCGGTTTTATTTACGGTGACGGCACCGCAGACAGATAAACCGTTATTTCACTTTATCGTATAGCCAAAGAAAGCGAGGAAAACGTTGAAAAAATCATATTCTAAAATAACTCCTTATATATCCGAAATGGCGGAAATCGCAAATAAAAATAATAACATAAAACCCGAAATGTACGCCACTCATCGAGTCAATCGCGGATTGCGTGACATGAACGGCAACGGGGTCGTTACAGGTCTCACTGAAGTTTCGAAAATCAAAGCGAAAACCATTGACGAAGACGGTAACGCGATTCCCTGCGAAGGTCAGCTTTGTTATAGGGGAATCGACGTAAAAGACCTTGTTAGTGGATTTATGAACGACAACAGATTCGGTTTTGAAGAAACCGTATACCTTCTTTTGTTTTCCGAACTACCTAATCAAGAACAGCTCGAAACCTTCACAAAAGAATTATCGGAATATCGCACACTTCCAAAATCTTTTGTTCGTGATATGATATTAAAAGCGCCCGGAAAAGATATGATGAATATTCTTTCAAGATGCGTTCTTGCGCTTTATGCCTATGACGATAATCCCGATGATATCTCTATTCCCAACGTACTTCGCCAGAGTTTGCAAATGATATCTATGTTTCCGCTTTTGGCTGTGTACGGTTATCAATCATATCGCCATTATCACAGAGGAAAAAGTCTTCACATTCGTCTTCCTAAGCCCCATTTTTCAACAGCAGAAAATATACTTCATATACTCCGCAAAGACGGTCAATTTACGGAATTGGAAGCAAAAATTCTTGACCTCGCACTCGTGCTTCACGCTGAACACGGCGGCGGTAATAATTCGACTTTTACAACTCATGTTGTTACTTCGTCAGGTACCGATACTTATTCAGCGATTGCGGCTGCTCTCGGTTCTTTGAAAGGACCTCGTCACGGCGGTGCTAACATCAAGGTTGTCAAGATGTTCGAGGATATGAAGAAGAACATAAACGTCAAAAACCATGCAGAGATCGAAGATTATCTCAAGAAACTCCTCGACAAACAAGCATTTGATAATGCAGGATTGATTTACGGCATGGGACACGCCGTATATTCCCTCTCCGACCCGAGATCAGATATTCTCAAAGAATGTGCAAAATCGCTCTCCAAAGAAAAAGGTCGCGAGGAGGAATATGCTTTGTATGAAACCGTTGCTAAACTTGCTCCCGAAATAATCGCAGATAAGCGCAGAATGTATAAAGGTGTCAGTGCCAACGTCGACTTTTATTCGGGTCTTATATATAAAATGCTCGGTATTCCCAACGAATTATATACTCCGATTTTTGCAATCGCTCGTATTGCCGGTTGGTGCGCACACAGAATCGAAGAAATTCAAAATACGGGAAAAATTATCAGACCTGCATACATCAGCGTTAAAAACGATAAAGACTATACTCCTTTACAAAATCGTTAAATCACCCCGACAACAAGAAACGTTCCGTTTTCGGAACGTTTTCTTTTTTTACCAAAGAAACAACCCCTTAAAACATTGGTTTTACATTGACTTTTTGTGTCCTTTTTTATATAATTATGTAGGTTGTTAATAATCAATTTTTCGGAGAGTGATTTTATTTTGAAGTCGAAAATCTCGATCAAAAATATTTATCTTTTAGCTATCGTTTTGATAATTGGAATTATATACTTTCTAAAGGGCGGAGTATTGCTAAAAGCGCTTACAAGTTTTTCTTTTCTTTTGTTGGGACTCGTTTCGTTTATATCCGTAAAAAAGAAATCTCTCGATAATAATTTTTCATTGTTTATTTTGCTCGGATTGACAGTATGCTTTTTGGCCGACATAGTTTTGAACTATAATTTCATCATCGGCGCAATCTTTTTTGCCGTCGGTCATATTTTCTATTTTTCTTCATATTGCACTTTGCGGAAATTTAATCGAATCGACTTTTTGATTTCTGCAATCCTTGCAAGTTCTTCTCTTATCTTTCTTGTTACGTCCAATTCGTTTGATTTCGGTGGGCAAATATTAAAATATGCGTGTTTTTTCTATGCGTTTATCATATCATTTATGCTCGGAAAAGCGATTGTTAATTGTTTTTTCTTAAAGAACAAAACGTCCTTGTTTCTATTCCTCGGAAGTCTTCTGTTTTTCGCATCGGACGTTGCTCTTTTGTTCTATGTTTTCGGCGGCGCTTCGGAGTTTGCAAACACAATTTGTTTTATAACATATTTCCCTGCACAATGCATAATCGCACTATCAATCGAAAGTGTTGAAAACAAGCGTAATTAAAAGAGTTTTTCGTTCTCACTATGGTATATCAATAAATATAATATCGATATATGATATTCATAATTCACTTTTCCATATTTTTTTGGTAGAATTATGTCGATAAAATATAATGGGTGATTTTGTGGTGAAACAAACTTGCATTATGAAATCCACGCTGGGACGACTCCCCGCGTATTTGGATTATCTCAAGTCAATTGAACAAACAAATAAGAACATTTCCGCAACCATTATTGCAAAAGCTCTCGGTTTGGGCGAAGTACAGGTTCGCAAAGACCTTAGCTCCGTCAGCGGCGCAGGCAGACCTAAATTGGGTTACAAAACGTCTTCCCTCATAAAGAGTCTTGAAGACGTTTTAGGTGTTAATTCCTTCAGCAAAGCGGTTATTGTCGGTGCGGGTAAATTGGGTAATGCTTTGCTCGGTTATAACGGATTTGCGGAATACGGCTTAGAAATTGCAGCGGCTTTTGATATTAAGCTTTCAGAAACTGAGAACGGCGATTCAAAGAAGAACATTCTTCCCATTCAAGCTCTTTCGGAATTTTGCAACCGCGAGCAGATCAAGATCGGCATTATCACCGTCCCTACCGTTGCGGCTCAAGAAATATGCGATACTCTCGTCGCGAGCGGCATAACGGCAATTTGGAACTTCGCTCCTTGCCAGCTCAAAGTTCCCGAAAACGTTATTCTCCAAAATGAAAATCTTGCGCTTTCTTTGGCGCATTTGAAATCCCAAATGAATAATAAATAAAGATTCTATAAATCAAAGGAGACTTCATTATGACAAAAGTCACAATCATTGGTTCGGGCAGCGTTGGTTCTACAATCGCATATACGCTCACCGTAACCGGCGTTGCTTCCGAAATCGTTTTGATCGACATCAACGCGGAAAAAGCGGTCGGAGAAGCTCTTGATATCCGTCAGGGTACTCCATTCTGTAACCCCTGTAACATCTATGCCGGCGATTACAGTGATGCGGTTAATTCCGACATCGTAATCTTGACTTCCGGTGTCGCAAGAAAACCCGGTCAGTCCAGACTCGACCTCGCACAGATCAACGTTGATATCACAAAGCAGATCATTCCCCAGATCACAAAATACGCTCCCAACGCAACTTATATCATCGTAAGTAATCCTGTTGATATTCTCACTTATACATTCTGCAAGTACTCCGGTCTTCCCGAAGAACGCATCATCGGTTCGGGTACTTTGCTTGATACTTCGCGTCTTCGTTCCAGAATTTCGGAATACTATTCCGTAAACCAACAAAACGTTCATGCATACATCCTCGGTGAACACGGCGATTCTGCTTTTGTTCCGTGGTCTGTTGCTAATATTTCCAACGTTCCTGTTGAACAGTATCGTGACTCTCTTATCGACACCGGTATTGATTATCCCGTAATCAACAAGGAAGAAATCGAAGAATACGTTCGCAAAGCAGGTGCAAACGTTATTCAGCGTAAGGGCGCAACCTTCTATGCTGTTGCAATCACAGTTTGCCGTATCTGCAAAGCTTTGCTTTCCGGCATCGACACTTCTTTGACTGTTTCCACTATGATTAACGGTGAATACGGCATTAACGACGTATGTTTGAGTCTTCTTAGCGTTGTCGGTTCCAGAGGTGCAAAGGGCAAGATTATTCTTCCTCTTAACGACGAAGAAATCGCACAGCTCCACAACAGTGCAGAAAGCCTTAAGCAGGTTATCAGAAACATTAAATTTTAGTTAATAATATTTCAATTTTGAAAGGATACATAATATGGAATATCGTATTGAACACGATTCTATGGGTGACATGAAAGTCCCTGCTGACCGTCTTTGGGCAGCACAGACGCAGAGAAGCTGTGAGAATTTCCAGATTGGTGTTGGTATTGAAACAATGCCCAGAGAAATCATCCACGCTTTCGGCGTGCTTAAGAAAGCTGCCGCTATCACCAACAACGCATTAAAACCCGAAAAAATGACCGACGAAAAGCTTTGTGCTCTCAAACAAGCTTGCGACGAAGTTATGAAGGGTGAACTCAACGGACATTTTCCGCTTGTTGTTTGGCAGACAGGTTCGGGTACTCAGTCCAACATGAACTCGAACGAAGTTATCGCAAACCGTTCCAATGAAATCCTCGGCAAAAAGCTTCTTCATCCCAATGATGATGTCAATATGAGCCAATCTTCCAACGACACCTTCCCCACAGCAATGCACATCGCTGCTGTTATTGCTTTGGAAGATAAGCTTATTCCTGCTGTTGAAACCCTTATCGATACCTTCATCCGTCTTGAAAAGGAAAATGAAGGCATTGTTAAGAGTGGTAGAACTCACCTTCAGGATGCAACTCCCATTAAGTTCAGTCAGGAAATCAGCGGTTGGAGATCCAGCTTGCAGAGAGACGTTGAACTTATCAAGCGTTCTGTTGAACCCTTGCGTGAACTTGCTCTCGGCGGTACTGCCGTTGGTCCAGGTTTGAACGCACCCAAAGGTTTCGCTGAAAGAGTTGCTGAAGAAGTTAGCAACATTACCGGCAAGAAGTTTGTTACCGCTGATAACAAATTCCACGCACTCACTTCCAAGGATGAACTTGTTTTCGCTCACGGCGCAATCAAAGCTCTTGCTTGTGATATGATGAAGATTGCAAACGATATTCGTTGGCTCGCTTCCGGTCCCAGAGACGGTCTCGGCGAAATCTTTATTCCCGAAAACGAACCCGGTTCTTCCATTATGCCCGGTAAGGTTAACCCCACCCAGTGCGAAGCGGTTACTATGGTTGCGGTTCAAGTTATGGGTAACGACGTTGCTGTCGGAATGGCTGCATCTCAGGGTAACTTTGAATTGAACGTATTTATGCCTGTTTGCATTTATAATTTCCTTCAGTCCGCAAGACTTCTTGCAGAAGCAATCGTTTCTTTCAACAAGAACTGTGCTGTCGGAATCACCGCAAACAGAGAAAAAATGCATCACAACCTTCACAACTCTTTGATGCTCGTTACTGCGCTTAACCCCTATATCGGTTACGAAAACGCTGCAAAGACTGCTAAGAAGGCATATAAAGACAACATTTCTCTTAAGGAAGCTTGTGTTGAACTCGGATTCCTCACCGCAGAAAGATTCGATGAAGTTTTCCATCCCGAAGAAATGGCATAATTTCCAAAACAAAAAGATATATTGAATCTCATAAAACTTTGTGCAGTTCAAATCGGAGGTATTAAACAATGAAAGTAAGTTATTTCCCCGGGTGCACTCTTAAAAACAAAGCGAAGGATCTTGATTTGTACGCAAGAAAATGCGCTGAAGTTTTGGGTGTAACACTCGAAGAAATAGAAGCTTGGCAATGTTGTGGCGGCGTATTCACTACCGCAAACGACGAAGTTGCAACAAAGCTTTCCTCAGTTCGTGCGCTCAAAGCGGCTCTTGATAAGAATCAAGCTCTTGTCAGTGTTTGTTCTGCTTGTCACAACGTTCTCAAACAGACGAACCATGCTATGCAGAACGATGCACAGTTTGCTGACAGAGTGAACCGCTATATGGCTGACGGCGAATACAACGGAGAAACCCAGGTTTATCACTATCTTGAACTTCTTCGCGACGTAGTGGGCTTTGACAAAATTAAGGAAAAGGTTGTCAACCCTCTTACAGGCAAGAAAATTGCCGCTTATTACGGTTGTCTTTTGCTCAGACCCAACGCTGTAATGAGAATGGATGATCCCGAAAATCCTTCGATCATCGAAGATCTCATTAAGGCGCTCGGCGCAGAACCCGTTATTTACGGTTATCGTAACGAATGTTGCGGCGGTTACGTTCGCCTTGAAAGTCCCGCACTCGCTGACAGCAAGAGCAAAAACGTTTCCAACGGCGCAGCAAAAGCAGGTGCAGAAATGATCCTCACCGCTTGTCCTCTTTGCAAATACAATCTTGAAAAGAGCGGTTCTGATATCCCCGTAGTTTATATTACCGAGCTTCTCGCTGAAGCTTTGGGTGTTAAGGAGGATAGCTGTAATGAATAATAAGAACGAAAATTTGAGAGATGAGCTCATACGCATAAGCGGAGTTAATCCGAGAAAGTGTATGCGTTGCGGTAAATGTTCCGCTACCTGCCCTGCATATGATGAAATGGAATACCATCCTCATCAATTTGTATATATGGTAGAATCCGGTAACATCGAACCTCTTCTCGAATCCGAATCTCTTTATAGATGTCTCACATGCTTTGCTTGTGTTGACAGATGTCCCAGAAGCGTCGAACCCGCGAAGCTTGTCGAAGCAGTACGTCTTGCGGCAATTCGCAAACAAGGCGCAAACCGTTTGACCGCGAACGATATCCCCGCTATGCTTGATGATGAAATTCCTCAGCAGGCAATCGTAAGCGCATTCAGAAAATACACGAAGTAAGGAGGAAAAGACATAATGCAAAGAATTGGTGTTTTCGTATGTTGGTGCGGAAGTAACATCGCAGGTACTGTTGATGTTGAAGCTGTTTCCGAAGCGTTGAAAAACGAACCCGGAGTAGTCTTTTCCACAAATTACCAATATATGTGTTCTCAAGCAGGACAAGACATTATCAAGAATGCCGTAAAAGAACATAATCTCACCGGCATCGTTGTTTGTTCTTGCTCTCCCCGTATGCACGAAGCAACCTTCAGAAAGACTGCCGCTGCAGCGGGACTCAACCCTTATATGGTTGAAATCGCAAATATCCGTGAACAGTGTTCTTGGGTACATAAAGAAATGCCCATCGGTACCGAAAAGGCAATCATTCTCGGTAAAGCGGCAATTGCAAAGGTTAACCTCAATGCACCGCTTACTCCCGGTGAATCGCCCGTTACAAAACGTGCTCTCGTCATCGGCGGCGGTATCGCAGGTATTCAGACTGCGCTTGATATTGCTGACGCAGGTTTCGAAGTCGACATCGTCGAAAAGAAACCCACCATCGGCGGTAAAATGGCTCAGCTCGACAAGACCTTCCCCACTCACGACTGTGCGGCTTGTATTCTCACTCCCAAGATGGTTGACGTTGCTCAGCACGAAAAGATTCGTACCTTCTCTTACAGCGAAGTTACCGACGTAAAGGGCTTTGTTGGTAATTTCGACGTTACCATTAAGAAGAACGCTCGTTTCGTTCGCGAAGACCTTTGTACCGGTTGCGGCGCTTGTACCGAAAAGTGTCCGATGAAGAAGGTTCCCAACGAATTCAACCTCGGTATGGACAACCGCAGAGCAATTTATATTCCTTTTGCTCAGGCAGTTCCGAAGGTTGCAACCATCGACCCCGATTACTGTAACATGCTCAAAAACGGCAAATGCGGTGTTTGTGCAAAGGTTTGTACCGCAAATGCTATTGACTATACCCAGAAAGATGAATTTATCGAAGAAAAATACGGTGCAATCGTTGTTGCAACCGGTTTCAATCCTATCAGCATGGATAAATTCGATGAATTTGCATACAACCAGTCGAAAGACGTTATCACTTCCCTTGAATTCGAACGTCTTACCAACGCTGCAGGTCCTACCGCAGGTAAGCTTCTTCGTCCTTCCGACGGAAGACACCCCGAAAAGATCGTTTTCGTTCAGTGTGTTGGTTCTCGTTGCGATTCTTGTGCAGAAAAGGGCAAAGAATACTGCTCGAAGATCTGCTGTATGTATACCGCAAAACACGCTATGCTTACCAGAGATAAATATCCGGATACCGACGTAACTGTATTCTATATCGACGTTCGTACTCCCGGTAAGAACTTTGATGAGTTCTATCGCAGAGCTGTTGAAGAATACGGCGTACATTATATTAAAGGCATGGTTGGTAAGGTTATCCCCGAAGGCGACAAGCTTCTTGTTCAGGCATCCGACCTTCTTGATAACAAACAGCTTAAAATCGAAGCTGACCTCGTTGTTCTTGCAGCGGCTATCGAACCCGACAAGTCCGCTCGTCCTCTTGCTACAAAGCTTACCGCAAGTATGGACACCAACGACTTCTTCACAGAAGCACATCCCAAGCTTCGTCCCGTTGAAAGCCCCACGGCAGGTGTGTTCCTTTCCGGTGCATGTCAGGGTCCTAAGGATATTCCCGAAACCGTTTCTCAGGCAGGCGCTGCCGCAGCGAAGGTTATCGGACTTCTCGCAAAAGATAAGCTTTTGGGTAACCCCTGCGTTGCACATTCCGATGAAATGATGTGTAACGGCTGTTCTTCTTGTGAAAGAGTATGTCCTTACGGCGCAATCACTTATGAAGACAAAGAATTCCGTTTGCCCGACAGAACAACGGCAATCCGCCGTGTTGCAAAGGTTAACCCCGCAGTTTGTCAGGGTTGCGGTTGCTGTACCGTTGCTTGTCCTTCCGGTGCAATGAACCTTAAGGGCTTCTCGAGTGAACAGATTATCGCGGAGGTAGATGCAATATGCAAGTAAACGAATATAAACCCTTGATTGTAGCTTTTTGCTGTAACTGGTGTTCCTATGCAGGCGCAGACCTTGCAGGTAACAACAGATTGAATTACCCTGCAGACGTTAAGATCATTCGTGTTCCCTGCTCTTGCAGAGTTAACCCTATGTTCATTCTTCGTGCATTCCAAAAGGGTGCTGACGGTGTTATCCTCTGTGGATGCCACCCCGGTGACTGCCACTACACCTCCGGCAACTACTACACAAGACGCAGAATGGCGATGCTCTTCTCTATGCTTGACTATCTCGGCATTGAAAGAGAACGCACCCGTGTTGAATGGGTCTCGGCGGCAGAAGGTGCAAAGTTTGCCGCAACAATGAATGATTTTGCCGAAAAGGTTGTTGCTCTCGGCAGAAACAAGAGATTGGAGGACCTCAGATGCAAAAAATAACTCGTGACGTTTTGGTCGCCAAGGCAGTTTCGCTTCTCGAAAACGGTACCGTTGCAAACGTACTTGGTTGGAGAAAAGGTGAATTTGATTACGATATTACCCCTTCTGTATTCACTACAAAGGAAGATATCGAAGCAAATTTGGTATGGAACGACTTTTGCGGTGCAAACTTTTCAAAATATTTAGTTCAGAAAACTCGCAAACTTGAAGGCAAGATCCTTGTTTTCCTCAAGCCCTGTGATACTTACAGCTTCAACCAGCTTCTTACCGAACACAGATTTGATCGTGAAAAGGTTTATGCAGTTGGTATTCCTTGCGAAGGTATGGCTGATATCAGCAAGGTCAAGGCAGTTTGCGGTGACGGTATTTCTTCCATCGATTTCGACGGCGGAAATATCCTTGTAAACACAATTTATGAAGATGCTCCCATTGTTGTTGATGCTAAATCGGTTCTTTCCGAACGTTGCATTAATTGCAAGAGCAAAAAACACGTTGCATTCGACGAGCTTATCGGCGAAGAAGGCGAAGTTATCGAATCGTGCAGATTTGACGAAGTTGAAAAGCTTGAAAACATGACTCCCGACGAAAGATTCGAATTCTGGCAGAACGAGCTTTCGAAATGCATCCGTTGCAATGCTTGCAGAGATATTTGCCCTGCTTGTACTTGTGAAAAATGCGTTTTCGACAACCCCAAATCCGGTGTTGAAAACAAAGCTCCCGCGAACAGCTTTGAAGAAAAGATGTTCCATATAATCCGTGCATTCCACGTTGCAGGACGTTGTACCGACTGTGGTGAATGTTCGAGAGTTTGTCCTCAGGATATTCCGCTTCATCTCCTCAACAGAAAGTTCATCAAAGATATCGACAATTTCTACGGTGAATATCAGGCAGGTGCTGAAGTCGGTTCGAGAGCTCCTCTTGTTGACTACACCACCGAAGACGTTGAACCCTCGGATATTTTTGAAGGGAGGAACGACTAATGTTTAAGAGTTCTCTCAGTTCAATAAACGAAATTTTTGCAAAGATTGCTGAAAATGCAACTCTTTACATCCCTGCCGACAACAAAGACGGCAATGCTGTTTATACAAAATGGGAAGACGGTGTTGTTTTGAGCAACGCGCTTAATACCGTTAAGAGTCCCAAAAACTTCTTCTTCCCCCAGGTTGAAGATATGATGTCCTTCAAAATGGAAGGTAAATCCATCGAAATCAAAGACGAAAGAATTGAATCCGAAGATTTTGTTGTTTTCGGTGTTCGTGCTTGTGACGTCAGAAGTTTCGATATTCTCGACAGAGTATTTCTCGTTGATCCCAAGGACAGCTTCTATGCAAACCGCAGAGAACACGGTGTTATAATTTCGGTTGCTTGTACAAAGCCCTCTGAAACCTGTTTCTGTAAGACTTTCGACATTGATGCAACCAATCCCGGCGGTGATATCACCGTTTGGAAGACAGAAGATGCGCTCTATTGGAGAGCAAATACCGAAAAGGGTTCTGCATTGCTTTCCAAATTGAATCTCGAAGAATGTGGAGAAGAAGCTGTTAACGAACAAAAGGCAAAAACCGAAGCAATACTTAAAAAGCTTCCTTTGGCAAACCTTACTACTGATGGTTTTGGCGGCGACAAGACAGACGCACTCTTTAACAGACCTGAATGGAAAACTCTTTCCGAAGCTTGTCTTGGTTGCGGTACCTGTACTTTCGTTTGCCCCACTTGCCAATGTTATGACATTAAAGACTTCCACACAGGCAGCGGTATTATCCGTTTCCGTTGCTGGGACTCTTGCATGTATTCCGACTTCACAAAGATGGCTCACGGTAACAACCGTTTGAGTCAGGTTGAACGTTTCCGTCAGCGTTTCATGCACAAGCTTGTTTACTATCCCGCTAACAACGAGGGTATTTACGGTTGTGTAGGTTGCGGAAGATGTTTGGCTAAATGTCCTATTTCTATGAATATCGTTAAAGTTATGAAAACACTTGGAGGTAATGACTGATGAACGAACGTAATGAAGCACTTATTCCCTCTATCGGTGTGATCACAGACGTAAGACTTGACACTCCCGACATTAAAACATTCCGTGTTGTTACTCCCGACGGAAAGAAAGCTTTCGACCACAGACCCGGTCAGTGCGCTATGCTTTCTATCCCCGGCGTCGGAGAAGCGATGTTCTCTATCACTTCCTCCCCCACAAATACCGAATATATGGAATTTTCCATTAAAAAATGCGGTTGCGTTACCGAATGGCTTCACCAAGCTGAAGTAGGTCAGCAGATTACAATCCGCGGACCTTACGGAAATCCCTTCCCTGTTGATACTGAATTCGCAGGAAAGAACCTTCTCTTCATTGCGGGCGGTGTTGCACTCGCTCCTCTCCGTTCGGTTATCAATTACGTACGTCATTACAAGGACAGATACGGCAAGATTGATATCGTTTACGGTGCAAGAAGCAAGGAAGACCTTCTTCAGTACAGAGAAATCATCGACGAATGGTGCAAAGACGAAGGTGTTAATGTATACCTCACTATCGACCGCGAACAAGCTGATTGGGACGGACACGTCGGTTTTGTTCCCAACTACGTAAAAGAGCTTGGTTTCGACACAGATAAGACCGTTATTCTTTGTGGTCCTCCCATAATGATTAAGTTCACTCTCGCAGGACTTACAGAGCTTGGTTTCGAAAAAGAACAGGTTTATACCACTCTCGAACTCAAAATGAAGTGCGGTATCGGTAAATGCGGTAGATGTAACGTTGGTACGAAGTATGTTTGCAAGGATGGTCCCGTATTCCGTCTCGACCAGCTTGACGAACTTCCCGACGAATATTAATCACTCGATTTTCTATCAAGAAAAAGGAGATTATCAATGGAAAATATGGTAAATATATTCTTGTTCGGAAAAAAATATTCTGTTCCGAGCAACTTGACAATTATGAACGCAATGGAATTCGCAGGCTACCAGCTCGTTAGAGGCTGTGGTTGCAGAAACGGTTTCTGCGGTGCTTGTGCTACCATTTACAGAATCAAGGGTGACAAAGAGCTTAAGGCATGTCTTGCTTGTGAAACCAAGGTTGAAGACAACATGTACATCGCAACTCTTCCCTTCTTCCCCCTTGTAAAAGAAGTTTACAACATCAACGAAATTCCCGTTGATCAGACTGTTATGATGCAGTTGTATCCCGAAATTTATGCTTGTATCGGCTGTAACGCTTGTACAAACGCTTGTACAAAGAAGCTTAACGTTATGCAGTACATCGCATACGCTCAGAGAGGCGACTTTGAAAAGTGTGCTGAAGAATCCTTTGACTGCGTAATGTGCGGTGTTTGTTCTTCTCGTTGCCCTGCAGGTATTTCTCATCCCCAGGTTGCTATGCTGGCAAGACGTATCAACGGTAAATATCTTGCTCCTACTTGCAACCACTTGAACGAAAGAGTTCAGGAAATCAAAGACGGCACCTTCAATGACCTCATCGAAGCACTCATGCAGAAGCCGATCGACGAAATCAAAGAACTCTACAACAACCGTGAAATTGAGAAATAAGGAGGGAAAACAATGTATTCTGAAAAGTTTCAAAAATCCATTGCCGCTGTTGAAGCTGCAAGAGATAAGAACGTAGCTTTAGAACCCACGAGAATGACCGCTCAGCAAAAGACCGATCTTCTCGCAGCATACCACCCCGACTATAAACAGGACGAATTTGAAGAACTCAAAATCGGTCCTAACAAGGGCAACAAGGTTCCCAAAGAACTTGCTGCAATTCTTCAGGCACACAGCAGAATTTCTGCTGACAGCATTGATCTCGAAAACCCCGACTATGATGTTGACGTTCTCGTTATCGGTGGCGGCGGTGCAGGTTCTTCTGCAGCAATCGAAGCACACGAAGCAGGTGCAAACGTTATGATCGTTACCAAGCTTCGTATCGGTGACGCAAACACTATGATGGCAGAAGGCGGTATTCAGGCAGCTGATAAGCCCAATGACTCCCCTGCTATTCACTTTGTTGACGCATTCGGCGGCGGTCACTTCGCTGCAAAGCGCGAACTTCTCCAGAAGCTCGTTTGCGATGCTCCCGAAGCAATTCAGTGGCTCTCCGAACTCGGCGTTGAATTTGACAAGGCCGAAGATGGTACAATGATTACCACTCACGGCGGCGGTACTTCCAGAAAGCGTATGCACGCTGCAAAGGACTACTCCGGCGCAGAAATCATGAGAACTCTCCGTGATGAAGTTATCAACAGAGGTATTCCTGTTGTTGACTTTACCGCTGCTATCGAGCTCATCCTCGATGACAACGGCAACGCTGCAGGTGCAGTTCTTATGAACATGGAAACCAAGGAATTGAT
>JAZOSQ010000008.1:0-13980 GCA_045657245.1 Eubacteriales bacterium
CCGACAATGGCGTCATTATTTTGACGGATCCGTCTTAATGAGGTTGTTAAATGAATGACTTAATAGGACATTTGGTCGTTTCTTTGGCAGGTCGCGATAAAGATATCGTATGTGCAGTCGTCGGGATTCCCGATGATGATGGCTACGTGTTGATCGCAGACGGCAAAATCCGTAAAGTGGAAAATCCCAAGAAAAAGAAACTCAAACACATTAAACCGATCGAACCTGAAGTAATCGTTCCTCAGGATAAACTCACAAACCGTTTTATACGCGAAGCAGTGAATAACCTGACCGAAAACGATTAGGTTCAACAAAGGAGGAATTATTCTGGCTAAGGCAGATGTAATCGAATGCGAGGGCACAGTAATCGAAGTGTTGCCCAATACAGTGTTCAAAGTAAAATTAACAAACGGACACATAGTAACCGCGCATATTTCAGGAAAAATGCGCATGAACTATATAAAAGTCGTTCCGGGCGATAAGGTAACGGTTGAAGTATCAATCTATGACCTTTCGCAAGGAAGAATAACTTTCAGAGCAAAGTAATTTGAATGGAGGTAAAAAATGAAAGTAAAACCTTCTGTAAAGAAAATGTGCGAAAAGTGCAAGATTATCAAGCGCAAAGGCAAAGTAATGGTCATTTGCGAAAATCCTAAGCACAAGCAGAAACAAGGATAGGAGAGTAAATTATGGCTCGTATTTCCGGTGTTGATATTCCCAACGCAAAAAGAGTTGAAATCGGTCTTACCTATATCTTCGGTATAGGCAGAAGCCGTTCCAACGAAATCCTTAAGAAGACCGGTATCAATCCCGATACCAGAGTTAAGGATTTGACAGAAGAAGATGTCGCAAAACTTCGTGATGTTATTGAAAATGAATACATCGTAGAAGGCGATCTCAAGAGAGAAGTTGCTCTTAACATTAAGAGAATGACTGAAATCGATTGCTATCGCGGAACCAGACACAGAAAAGGCCTTCCTGTTCGCGGTCAGAGAACCAAAACTAACGCAAGAACAAGAAAAGGCCCGGTCAAGACCATCGCAAACAAGAAGAAGTAAAGGAGGATAGCGAAAAATGGCAAAAGCACAAAAGAAGACGACTGTCAAGAGACGTCGTGAAAGAAAGAATGTCGAAAGAGGCCAGGCGCATATCCAGTCGAGCTTCAACAACACCATCGTCACCATCACCGATACCAAGGGTAATGCGATTTCTTGGGCATCCGCTGGTGAACTTGGTTACAGAGGTTCGAGAAAGTCTACACCTTTTGCAGCACAGATGGCTGCTGAAACTGCAGCAAAAGCGGCAATGGAACACGGTATGAAGACCGTTGAAGTTTTCGTTAAGGGTCCCGGACAGGGAAGAGAAGCTGCAATCAGATCCCTTCAGGTAGCAGGCCTTGACATCACACTCATTAAAGACGTTACGCCGATCCCTCACAACGGTTGCAGACCGCCTAAGAGAAGACGCGTATAACATTAAACGGAGGAAATTATGGCAAGATATACTGGACCTTCCTGCCGCCTTTGCCGCAGAGAAGGTTGCAAGCTTTACCTTAAAGGCGAAAGATGCCTTAGCGATAAGTGTGCACTTTCCCGTAGAGAACAGGCTCCCGGCCAGCACGGCGCAGGCAGTGGCAGAAGAAGAGTCAAGGAATACAGCCTTCAGCTTCGCGAAAAGCAGAAAGCTAAAAGGTATTATGGCATTCTCGAAAAGCAGTTTGAGAACTACTTTAAGAAAGCTGACAGAAAAGAAGGTCAGACCGGTGAAAACCTTCTCACCATGATTGAACGCAGACTTGATAACGTAGTTTACCGTATGGGTATGGCAGACAGCCGTAAGGAAGCACGCCAGCTCGTACTTCACGCACACTTCACTGTAAACGGCAAGAAGGTTAACATTCCTTCTTACGAAGTTCGTAAGGGCGACGTAATCGCACTTAAAGAAACCAGCCGTAAACTTGAAAAGTTCAAGGTGCTTATCGAGAATATCACCGCAAGGACAGTACCTTCCTGGATGGATGTGGATAAGGAAAACATCGTTGCAACGATCAAGGAACTTCCCTCGAGAGAAGACGTTGATTTCCCGTTCGAAGAACACCTCATCGTCGAGTTGTATTCGAAATAATCCCTTCTGAAACAACAGAAGATCCACTAATTAAAGGAGGAAAACAGAATGATCGAAATCGAAAGACCGAATATCGTAACCGCCGAATTCAGCGAAGACGGAAAACATGGTGTGTTTGTTGTCGAACCTCTCGAAAGAGGTTATGGAATCACTCTCGGCAACTCTCTCCGTCGTGTACTTCTCAGCTCGCTTCCCGGCGTAGCAGCATCAAGCGTAAAGATAGATGGTGTACTTCACGAGATTTCTACAGTCCCCGGAGTTACCGAGGATGTGCCTGAAATTATTCTCAATGTAAAGGGAATCGTTGCAAAGCTTCATTGCCAGCAACCCAAGACCTGCATTATCGATGTACGTGGTGGCGAAGTCACCGCTGGCGATATCCAGGTTGATTCGGATATTGAAATTCTCAATCCCGATCACCACATTGCGACCGTAGAAATGGGCGCGCCCTTCTTCATGGAGATTACTTTCGAACATGGCAGAGGATATGTTTCCTCGGAGAAGAATAAAGCCGTGGTTGAAAACCCTGTAATCGGCGTAATTTACACCGATTCCATCTTCACCCCGGTTCAAAAAGCAAACTTCACGGTTTCCAACACCCGTGTAGGTAACATTACCGACTACGACAAGCTCGAAATCGAAGTTACCACAAACGGTACTATTGACGCAAAAGAAGCTGTATCTCTTGCAGCGAAGATTCTTAACGAACATCTCAACCTCTTTGTTGAACTTTCCGATGAAGCGAAGAATACCGAAATTATGGTAGAACGCGAAGAAAAGATCAAAGAAAAGGTGCTCGAAATGACTATCGAAGAGCTCGATATGTCTGTAAGAAGCTTCAACTGCCTCAAGAGAGCAGGCATCGATACTGTTGAAGACCTTACCAACAGAACCGAGGAAGATATGATCAAAGTCAGAAACCTCGGCAAAAAATCGCTAGAAGAAGTTATCCAGAAGCTTCAGTCTCTCGGCTTGTCGCTTCGCAAATCGGATGACTAATCAAGCGCAGCAATAAAATAAGGAGGCAAAGGAAATGCCCGGAACCAGAAAATTAGGCAGAACTACTGCACATAGAATGTCTATGCTCAGAGGTATGGTCACCTTCCTTCTCGAAAAGGGAAGAATCGAAACGACCGTAACACGTGCTGCCGAAGTCAGCGCACTTGCTGATAAAATGATCACTCTCGGCAAGAAAAATACCCTTGTCGCTAAAAGACAGGCGATTGCTTTCCTCAAGAAGGAAAGTGTCGTATATAAACTCTTCACCAAGATCGCTCCTCTCTATGACGAAAGAAACGGCGGTTACACCCGTGTTCTCAAAGTAGGCCCCAGAAGAGGCGACGGTGCTGAAATGGCAATCATCGAACTCGTAGGTGCTGAATCTCTCTACACCGTAAAGGAAGAGAAGAAGGAAGAACCCAAGGTTGAAGAAAAGAAACCTGCTAAGAAAGCTACCAAGAAAGCAGCTCCCAAAGCTGAAGTAGCAGAAGAAGCAGCTGCTGAATAAGCAATATAAAAAGTGTAGGTCAAAAGCCTACACTTTTTGTTTTGTATTTCGGATATATAGATTGACTTTTAATGTGCGTTGTGATAATGTAATAAAAAGAACTTTTTTCCGAATAAGGAGCAGTTATGAAGTATAGAATTGGTGTCGATATCGGCGGTATGAGTGTAAAAATCGGTGTCGTCGATAGCGAATTTAATTTGTCCGAAAAATTGCGTTTTCCGACAGGAGAAGATTGCACGGCAGAATATATAATTAATAATATCATCGAGGTTTGCCGTAAATTAATGAAGAAATATCCGATAGAATCGGTCGGCATCGGCTCTCCCGGACGCGTTGATAGTGCAAGGGGCGTGGTTATCGTTGCTGGTAATCTTCCGTTCAAGAACGAACCTATCGCTCAGAAGGTGTCAGAAGCGCTTTCTTTGCCCACATTCGTCGAAAACGACGGTTCTTGTGCCTTGATAGGCGAAATGGCTGCAGGCGCTTGTAAGGGCTGTCGCGATGCTGTAATAATCACGATTGGTACGGGTATCGGCGGTGCAATAGCTATAAATGACCATATTGTGCGTGGCTTCAAGCTCGGTGCAGGCGAACTTGGACATTTTGTAATCGACCGTAACGGCGAAGAATGTACTTGCGGTCTAAAAGGATGCTTCGAGCAATACGCTTCCGCAACCGCATTGATCGAGCAAACCGAACGTGCTATTAACGAGAACCCCGATAGTATCCTCGCAGAATGTGGCAAAGAGGAAATAACGGGAAAAACCGTGTTTGATGCTGCCGAAAAGGGCTGTGAAGTAGCGATTGCTTTGCTTAACGAATACGGTCAAATTCTTTCCGACGGATTGAATAGTCTAAACCATATCTTCCAACCCGAAATGATTGTAATTTCAGGCGGTATAGCTAATCAGGGGAAAACACTTCTTTCTCTCATTAACCCTCATCTTCTTCCCGGAACCGAGGTTGCAACAACAACCTTGAACGGCGAAGGTGGAATCATCGGTGCAGCTTTGCTTGGAACAGAATTTTCAAAATAAAAAAAGAACAGTCAGGCGTTTGCCTGACTGTTTTTGTTTGAATCACTAAAACAACATTTCGCTCAAATCGTAAGGAGTGTTCTGGTAAACGTAATAGTTAAGCCAGTTCGAATAAAGCAAATGAGCGTGTGCACGCCAAGTGCTGATAGGTGTTTTCGAGGTATCGTCGTCTGGGAAATAGTGCTTGGGTATTTCGGGGTTGATACCTTTGAGCAGATCACGTTCGTATTCGTTTTTGAGCGTGTCAAAATCGTATTCACAATGCCCTGTAACGTAAAATTCACGTCCGTTTTTGTTTGCAACAAGATAAA
Source organism: Eubacteriales bacterium (assembly GCA_045657245.1). GTDB lineage: Bacteria > Bacillota > Clostridia > Oscillospirales > CAG-382 > Coliplasma. The sequence goes on from JAZOSQ010000008.1 coordinate 4,980, forward strand.
TACCCGCTTCTTCCGATTCCGCAAGAATCAAAAGATCGTCCTTTTCAAGCACGTCTTCACGGCGCATAGCGGAATAGCGAGAGTGCGGTGCGGAAAATTCCTTGTTGAATCCGCGAACAAGCGGATATTCGGGATAAAGCGTGTTGTGACGGAAAACACCCGAAACCTTCTTGTCAAGATTAAGTTTTTCTATACCGTGATTGATATAAAGACCTGCATAAGCACCCCAACAAACGTACATCGTTGAATATACGTTCTTGTGAGCCCAATCGATAACCTCGCAAAGCTCGTTCCAATAATCAACGTCGGTGAATTTAAGCGATTCAACGGGAGCACCCGTAACGATCAAACCGTCGAACTTCTCGTTTTTAACCTCGTCAAAGGTTTTGTAAAACGTCGCAAGATGCTCTTCGGACGTGTTTTTCGAGGTGTGCGAAGCCATATTAAGAAGGGTGATATCGATTTGAAGGGGTGTGTTGGAAAGCAAACGTAAAAATTGCGTTTCGGTAACGATCTTCGTGGGCATAAGATTCATTATGGCGATCTTCAAGGGACGGATATCCTGCTTGATAGCGCGTGCTTCGTCCATAACGAAAATATTTTCTTTTATCAAAGCTTCCGCGGCGGGAAGTGACATAGGTATCTTAATCGGCATACTGACCTCCGAATAAACTTCTTATGTTACAGTATACCAAAAATATCCCTTCTGTTCAATAGTTTTTAAAATAAACTATGGAAAATAGAGAAGTTTTATGCTATACTTTCAAAGAGGTGAAAAGAATGGAAAACGTTGTTTATAAGGTCGATAAAGAAAATCCTTCTTCGGATATCATAAATAAATGTGCGGAAACACTAAAAAACGGCGGTATGGTTGTGTTCCCGACCGAAACCGTATATGGTATCGGTGTTGATGCGTTTAATATAGAAGCCCTTGCCTCGCTTTACGAAAAGAAACAACGTCCTCTCGATAAACCTCTCTTGATGCATATTTCGGGCGTAGAAATGGCGAATTCGGTTGCAATACTCGATGAAAAAACAATCGAACTCATAAATCGTTATACCCCCGGACCACTTACACTCGTTGTAAAGAGAAGGGAAGAAGTGCCGGGGATTGCCGTTGCGGACGGCGATACCGTCGGATTAAGATTTCCTTCAAATAAAGTTTTTCTTGAACTTTCAAAAGTATTCGGAGGTCCGATTGCGGCGACGAGTGCAAATATCTCGGGCTTCAAAAGTGCAAAAAACGCGGAAGAACTTGCCCCTGTGCTTGATATTGCCGATATGGTAATAGACGGCGGAGAATGTGAATTCGGCGTTGAATCAACGATAGTTTCGCTCGTTGGTGATAAGCCGAAAATATTACGGCAAGGCGCATTCCCAAAAGAACTGGTAGAGGAGGTCTTGGGAGAATGCGAATAATCGGACTTTGCGGAAGAAGCGGAAGCGGAAAAGGTGTTTTTTCGTCGATAGCTTCAAAACGCGGAATCAAAATAATCGATTGCGACGCCGTATATAAAGATATGGTATCAAAACCGACCGATTGCTTAAAAGAAATTGAGAAAGAATTTGGTTCCTCTGTTATAAAAAACAATTCCCTTGACCGCCGAGCGTTAGCACCGATAGTTTTTTCAGATTCGGAAAAACTCCAAAAACTAAATTCCATAACTCATAAATTCATTCTCGAAGAAGTAAGAAATATCATCGCGTCATCGCCCAAAGACTCAATAATCTTGATTGATGCACCGACAATGTTCGAAAGCGGTTGTGATGAATTGTGTGATATGTTGATAGGTGTTATTGCTTCGGATTCCGACTGTGTAACACGCATTATGCAACGCGACGGACTTTCCGAAACCAATGCGAAATCACGGCTTAATAATCAATATACAAACGATTTTCTGAAAGATAATTGCGATGTATTGATCTATAACGAATCGACTCTAAACGATTTTGAAAGAGATTCCGATAACCTTATTCAAGATATAATCAAAAATATAATTATGTAAACTAATATATGGAGAAGAAAAATGGAAAGAAAAGAAGCCGAAAAATTATTGATGAAAAAGAAATATTCGATCCCGAAAAACGAAACCGAACTCAATAAAGCAGAACAGTTTATAAAGAAATACCGCCATTTCATCGACTATGCAAAGACCGAACGCCTTGCTGTCGACTATGCGGTCAAACTTGCCGTCGAATCGGGCTTTGTTCCTTTTGATGCGAAGTCGGAACTCAAAGCAGGGGATAAAGTATATTATGTCAACCGCGAAAAGAGTATCATCCTTGCGAAAATCGGCAAACGTTCTCTCGAAGACGGTTGCCGTATCATCGCATCACATATCGACTCTCCCCGCCTCGACCTCAAGCCCCAACCGCTTTATGAAAACAGCGATATCGCATATTTCAAGACACATTATTACGGCGGTATAAAGAAATATCAATGGACGACCGTTCCGCTTGAACTTCACGGTGTGGTATATCGTGAAGACGGAACCCGTGTCGATATCAATATCGGTGCAGACCCCGAAGACCCCGTTTTCTATATAAGCGACCTTATGCCCCATATCGGCAAGGATCAAATGTCAAAAACAGCTTCTGAATTCATTTCTGGTGAAGGACTTAATATAATCAACGGTTCGCTTCCTATCGATGAAGACGGGGGAGTCAAGTTGATGGTTCTCTCGATTCTCAACGAGAAATACGGCATTACAGAACGTGATCTCATAACGGCTGAATTGACAGCTGTTCCTGCGATTATGTCGCGTGAAGTCGGCTTTGACCGTTCGATGATTGCCGCTTACGGTCACGACGATAGAATTTGTGCGTTTCCCTCGCTTTGCGCACTTCTCGACGAAGATACTCCCGAACTCACCTCGATCGTAATGCTCGCCGATAAAGAAGAAATCGGTTCTTACGGTGTAACGGGGCTCGGAAGCGAAAGCTATCCCGATTTCATTCGTTCTCTCTGTGATTCGACCAAAGCTGATTACCTCGCTTGTAAGCGCAACAGCATCTGCCTTTCCGCAGATGTCGGCGGTGCATACGATCCCTGCTATTCCGATGCATATGAGGCCTCCAACTCTGCATATATAAACAAAGGTGTTGTAATATCAAAATATACCGGTTCTCGCGGTAAGGGTGGTTGCTCCGATGCGGGTGCGGAAACTCTTGCCAAGGTTGCCTCTATGTTTGATAAAAACGGGGTGGTATGGCAGGTCGGCGAATACGGTAAGGTCGACCAAGGCGGTGCAGGTACCGTTGCGGCAGAAATTGCCCATTACGGAATCGAAGTTGTCGATTGCGGTGTGCCGATACTTTCAATGCATTCGATAACCGAACTTGCTTCGAAATATGATATTTACGAAATGCTTCGTGCATCCGAGGTTTTCTTCAATAACTAAAAATTTGGGGCTGTCGCAATTTGATGTGACAGCCCTTTTATATTTTTCATATTCTTATATCAGGGAGTGAAAAGAATATGAAAAAGGTAATAGTTCTTTCGTCTGTAACCTATGCGTTAAAGGCGCAGGAATTGCTAAAAAATAACGGTATATATTCAAAACTGACCCGTTCGAGATCGGTAAGAAGTATAAGAGGCTGCGGATATGGAATAGCGTTCGACATTTCATCGTCGGAAAAAGCGGAAGGGCTGCTCGTAAGCGCAAATATACCAATTATCGGGAGTACGGAAGAAAAATGATATATTTCGATAATGCCGCAACCTCATTTCCGAAAAGCAAAAATGTTATTAACGCTGTGACGGAAGCGATGAAAATTTGTGGTAATGCGGGTAGGAGCGGTCATATATATGCGTTAAAATCTGCGGAAACGGTTTATGCTTGTCGAAAGAAGATGGCGACATTGTTCAATACACGTCCCGAATGTGTAATATTCACGTCGTCTGCCACCGAAGCACTTAATATAGCGATAAAGGGTACGAATAACCCAGGCGGCGTCACGCTTGTTTCTTCGATGGAGCACAATTCGGTAATGCGTCCTCTGAATACGTTGAGAAGGAACGGTCAAACGGTGTTGCGCCAATTTCTCGTTGATATAAAACACGACCATATAACCTGTGATAACTTTTCATCTGTTTCGAAATCGGCAACGAATGTGGTGATAACCCACGCTTCCAACGTATGCGGAAGAATACTCCCCATAAGAAAACTTCGTGCGTTGTGTAGCGATGAAACTGTGTTTATTCTCGATGCATCTCAAACGGCAGGGCATATAAAAATTGATATAACCGAGCTTGGAGTCGACGTAATATGTGTTCCGGCTCACAAAGGACTCTGCGGGCCTATGGGCGTGGGGGCTCTTATAATCAATCCCTATAGCAGTGTTGTTATCGAACCCTTGCTCGAAGGCGGAACGGGAACGAACTCTAAATCCTATGAAATGCCCGATTATTATCCCGAACGGCTCGAAGCGGGAACGTCCAACGTTTGTGGCATTGCCGGATTAAGCTCGGCTCTTGACGAATTGGAGTTTTCAAATAGAGAAATCGAACTTTATGAATATCTTGTTTTGGAAATGCGCGGAATAGAGGGGATAACACTCCACGGAGCAGCAGAAGAAGGAAGGGGATCGGACTTTGTACCCGTATTGCTTTTCAATAAAGAAGGATACGATTCCGAAATCCTCTGTGACGAGCTTTCTAAAAAAGGTTTTGCGCTTCGTGCAGGTTTTCACTGTGCACCGAATGCTCATATAACTTTGGGAACGTCGGATTTTGGAGGAGTTCGGCTTTCACTCGGCAAATATAACACAAAGCGTGAAATCGACCGTTTTTTGAATGTAATATCCGAAATATAAAAATTCCGTCAAGGCATAAAAGCTTTGACGGAATTTTGCGTTGTAATCAGAAGAATAAAGCTTCGGAATCTTTGGTGAATACGATACCGCTCGGAATCTTTCTTTTCGGGGGAACGGTTGCGAATGCGGTTACGATCGCACCACAGTCGATATGAGTATATTCCGAACAGGAACACATATGGTTTATAATCGCACCTGCGGAAATGATACATCCGGTCGAGATTTCGGAACCCGAATGAATTACTGCCATCGGTTCGACAAAACAACCTTTTTCGATTTTCGCAAGGGGCGAAACGTACGCTTTTGGGGATATGAGAGAAACAATGTTATATGAATATTCGCTTTCGATTTTTTCAATCATTTTAGAACGTATTTCGGGATTACCGATAGCAACGATAATATCGCTGTATTCCGAAGAAAGCGAAGCAATATCAGAAAACGTACCGACAACTTCAATTCCGTCGGGAGTGGTTTTTACAACCTCATCAACGAACCCGATTTTGTCAAAACAGTTCATATCCTCTGCAATTTCTCTTGCGATAACACTGTAAATACCTGCGCCGACAATCAAAAGATTTCTGCCCATATAAAATGCCCCTTTATCAATATTTGTATTATTATATCATTCTTTTTTTGCTCAGTCAATATTTTTTGTTCAAACATATAATGGAATAAAACAGATATAGGAGAACTTATATGAAATCACAACAAAGCTTTATGACGGTATTTAACCATAGACCGCAAGCAGTTGCATTTATAAGCGGTAACGAAAAATATCCGAATATAGACGGGATAGTTCTTTTTTATGATACTCCCGACGGTACGATTGTAAGAACCGAAATATTCGGACTTCCGAAAGGCGAAACACCTTGCGAAAGTCCTGTTTTTGCCTATCATATCCACGAGGGCTCGGACTGTACGGGAAGTGGCGAAAACCCATTTTCAAACGCAGGGGGTCATTATAACCCCTATGATTGTCCACATCCTTATCATTCGGGCGATATGCCGCCGATTTTTTCTGCCGACGGCGAGGCGTTTTTGATATTCTTGACAAACCGTTTTACCGTTTCGGAAATTGTTGATAAGACGATAATTCTTCACAGCAAACCCGATGATTTCACAACCCAACCGTCGGGTTCATCAGGCGAAAGGATAGCATGCGGGATTATACAGGCAACGGCTAAAAGATATTGAAAAAATACAGAACGTGTGGTATAATATGCTATAAAAACGAAAGGAGAGGGGAATATGGTAACGATACTTGCGGAAAAGCCCGATGTCGGAAATAAGATTGCGGCGGCGCTTGATAAGATATATCTTCATAACGGCAACACTGTCGAATTTTCCTCTCTGAAAGCCAATGAAAAAGCTGTCAAATCACAACAGAACAAAGACGGTTATCTCAAGATTCAATATAAAGGCCACGATTGTTATGTAACATGGGGATTCGGACACCTCTGCTCCCTGAAACAGGCATCCGATTATGTTCCTGCGTATAAAAGATGGTCGTCGATTCCTCTCCCGTATATACCGAAAGAATACGAAATTATGCTTCGCACAAGCACGAATTCAAGTTGGGATTCAAAGGTCGAACGACAGTTTAATATCGTCAAAGACCTTTTCGAAAAAAGCGATTTGATAATAAACGCAACCGACTTTGACCGAGAGGGCGAAGTTATTTTTGCGTATATCTATGAACTCTCGGGTGTCAATAAACCCGTCAAACGCGCCTGCTTCACTTCCCAAACAAAAGAAGGCATAATCGAAGGATTTACAAAGAACATAAAAGATGGCTCGGAAATGAAACCGACCGAATATGCCGGACGTATGCGCGGTATTGCCGATTGGGTAGTCGGTGCAAATCTGACGGTTGCAATGACTCTTAAAAACCCCGGCGCAGGCGTTATGAGTATCGGACGAGTTCAAACGCCGACACTCAATATGCTCGTCGAACGGGAACTCGCCGTAACCGATTTCAAAAAGACTCCCTACTGGGCAATCGAAGCAGAGTTCACAAACGCAAACAAAGAAACCTTCAAAGCAAAACACAGCATCGAAAAAATCAAAGAAAAAGAAAAAGCCGAAGAACTGTTTGCCAAGATAAACGGCAAAAAAGGCGTTGTAAAGGACGTAAAGAAAAAGAAGGTCAAGAAAGAACCGCCGCTTCTTTACAGTCTTTCTGCCTTGCAAATGGACGCAAACTCAAAATTCGGCTATACCCTCGATAAAACGCTCGAGATAGTACAAAAACTCTATGACGACGGATTTACAACCTATCCCAGAACAAATTCACAATATCTCACCGAGGATATGGAACCCACAGTCAATAACGTTTTGGATAAATTGTCTGCTGTTTCAATATATCAAAAATTAATTAACGGAAGACCTCGTGCTTTTGATAAAAAACACTATTTCGACAATAAAAAGGTCGAGTCGCATTTCGCGATAATTCCGACGGGTAATATACCGAAAGGTCTGGCTGACGAACAGAAAAAGGTTTATGACCTGATATGCCGTTCGGTAATAAAAATGCTTTACGGCCCTGCAACACTCGAACAAACAAAGGTTACGATCGACGTTGACGGCGAAGAATTCAAATCAAGCGGTTCGATAATCGCCGAAGCAGGTTGGATGGTAGTCGGCGATGCATCAAAGACCGAAATTTTGCCCGACCTTTCAGTCGGAGAAATTCTCGACGGAGAATATAAGCTTTGCGATAAAATGACAGAACCGCCGAAAAGATATACCGATAAGACGATTCTTGCCGCAATGCTTTCCGCAGGTAAAGACCTTGACGATGCGGAATTGAAAAAACTTATGTCTGACCCCAAAACGGGCGGTATAGGTACGGAAGCAACGCGTGCCGCAATAATCCAGACTTTGATTCAACGGGAATATATTGTCCGTGAAAAGAAAACGTTACGTGCGACTGAAAAGGGAATAGACCTCATAAAGAAACTCCCGTTGGAACAGATAAAGTCTGCGGAACTCACGGCAAAATGGGAACGCCGTCTTGCCGATATTGCGAGAGGAACCGAAGACGCTTCGAAATTCCGACAGGATTTTGAAATGACGGTTGCGAATTGGGTCAGGGTGATAAATTCAAAAGTCGCCACGACTCAATGTAATTACGGTGCTATGCTCGATGGGGCAAAATGTCCCCTTTGCGGAAAACCGATAAACGTTGTTGCCGATAAGGGTTATATCTGCTCTGCGAACCGAGAAGGATGCAAATTTATTCTTGGCAAAACGGCAGGGAAGTTGCTCACCGAAAATCAGGTTCAAAAGCTCTTAAAAGACGGAGAAACAGGTGTAATTAAGGGCTTTGTCGGAAAGAGCGGAAAGAAATTTGAGTCCAAATTGAAATTGGACGAAAACGGCAAGATAATTTATGTTGACGCCAAACTGCAATAAAAAAATACGGCTTATGTGTTTTTAACTAAAAAAACAGCCCAAAATATGCTAAAATTCCCGAAAAAGATATTGACAATCAAACGGTTTATATTGTATTATGTATTCGGTACAATTTGAAATTATAAAGAAAGAGGTTATTTGAAATGGCAAAACTCGATTTGACAAAGTACGGTATTTCCGGTACTACCGAAATCGTACATAACCCCTCGTACGATGAACTCTTCGCTGAAGAAATCAAGCCTGAACTCGAAGGTTACGAAAAGGGTCAGGTTAGCGAACTTGGCGCAGTAAACGTAATGACTGGTGTTTACACCGGCCGTTCCCCCAAAGATAAATTCATCGTTATGGATGAAAACTCCAAGGACACTGTATGGTGGACCTCCGATGAATACAAGAACGACAACCATCCCCTTTCTGTTGAAAGCTGGAATGTTTTGAAGAACCTTGCTGTAGACTGCCTCTCCAACAAGAGACTCTTCGTTGTTGATGCTTTCTGTGGTGCAAACGCTGATACTCGTATGTCTGTACGTTTCATCGTTGAAGTTGCATGGCAGGCTCACTTCATCAAGAATATGTTCATTGCTCCCTCTGCTGAAGAACTTGAAAACTTTGAACCCGACTTCATCGTTTACAACGCTTCCAAAGCAAAGGTTGAAAACTATAAAGAACTCGGTCTCAACTCCGAAACCGCAGTTGTATTCAACATCACTTCTCGTGAACAGGTTATCCTTAACACTTGGTACGGCGGCGAAATGAAGAAGGGTATGTTCTC
>JAZOSQ010000009.1:0-36953 GCA_045657245.1 Eubacteriales bacterium
GAAAAATGGTAGAACATATATTATGAAAGCGTAAAAAACAAAACATAAAGTCTTGAACCCGTGCAAGACTTTATGTTTTTAGTGAAACCCTCGAGGTAGGGGGAGGTTTCAACACAACGAACAACGAAAACCAGAGCAAAATAGCAACGTAATAAGAGAAGGTTTTCTGGGACAGTATTAAATGCTGCCAAAAAGAGAAAAAGCCAAAACCCCTGTAAATAAAGGATTTGCAGCTTTTGCAAACAAAAAAGTCACCTCGTAAAGAGATGACTTCTTTGTATCAACGAATGTTGATGATTATGGTGGGGGAAGGTGGATTCGAACCACCGAAGTCATTGACAACAGATTTACAGTCTGCCCCCTTTGGCCGCTCGGGAATTCCCCCATATTGAATATTGAATTTTGGAGCTGGTGAAGGGAGTCGAACCCCCAACCTACTGATTACAAATCAGTTGCTCTGCCATTGAGCTACACCAGCATCTCGCTCACGCCAGCGAGGTGTAGTATATCACATATAAACACCGTTGTCAACCCTTTTTTTCATTTTTTTCTTCATTATCCGATTTTATGATTTTCTTTTGAGTTTACGCGCATTTTGGCATAATACGACACGTTTTTTTGATAGAATACACAAAAGATTTTTCAAGAAAGGAAAAGATTAAATGGAAATCAGAGGCGAAAAGCACGGAGAGGAAACAACCGCTTTTATTTTCGGTGAGATCGACCACCACAACGCCAAAGAAGCAAGAGAAAAGCTCGACCGTATAATCGACGAAACTCAACCTATCAGTTTTTCTCTCGATCTTTCGGGAGTTACTTTTTGTGATTCTTCGGGGTTGGGTTTGGTTATGGGCCGTATGAGAAAATGTCTTTCCGTCGGAAGTATTCTTATTATCAAAAATCCGTCGGAAGCAGCTTTTCGAATTTTGCAAATTGCAGGTATGGACAAAATATTGAAGATTGAAAGAGGTTAAAAATGGCAGACAGAATCATTAACACGATGAAAACCGAATTTTGTGCCAAAAGTTCAAACGAGGCGTTCGCAAGAACCGCCGTGGCGTCTTTCGCGGCGCAATGCGACCCGAACGTTGCGGTTATTGCGGATATAAAGACTGTTGTCAGCGAGGCGGTCACAAATGCAATCGTTCACGGTTACGCACACGTCGAAGACAAATCGGGTTGCCCGATTTACATACAATGCAAACTCACGGAAAGCGGTAAAATTATCATTAAAATCAAAGACAAAGGAAAAGGCATTGACGACGTTGAAACGGCGATGCAACCGCTTTATACGACCGATTCCGACGGTGAGAGAAGCGGTATGGGATTCACCATAATGCAAAGCTTCACGGACAAAATCAAGGTTCGTTCCGCAATCGGAAAAGGTACGGTCGTTATGCTCGAAAAAAGGTTAAATTCCAAGTGAAAGAAGGAACAGCCGTACTCATCAACAAAGCAAAAGAAGGCGATATTGACGCGCTCGACGTTCTTGTGAGCGAAAACACGGGGCTTGTTCGTTCGATTGCATTACGTTTTACGGGAAGGGGTGTCGATTACGAAGACCTTTGCCAAATTGGGCACATCGGTATGATTAAAGCTATTCGCAATTTTGATTTTTCACGTCAGACCGCCTTCTCGACCTATGCCGTACCTTTGATTATCGGCGAGATCAAAAGGTTTTTACGCGACGACGGTGAAATTAAGGTTGGACGCGAACTGAAACGCAAGGGAGCAATTATTTATTCCGCACGGGAAAAGTTTATTGCCGAAAACGGCAACGAGCCAAGTGTTTCACAGCTTTCGGCAATGTGCGGATTCGGTGAAGAAGAAGTTGTCGAAGCAATATCGGCGACCGCCTCCACCATTTCCCTATCCGAGCAGATCGGAGAAGACACAACAATACTCGACCTTATCGGAAAGGATTTCACCCCCGAAATAAACGAAAAGATCGCCCTTATGCAAGCGATCGACAAACTCCCTTCCGAAGAAAGAGAGATTATTCGTCTTAGGTATTTCAAAAACCTTACACAATCCGAAACGGGACGTGTTCTCGGTATGACGCAGGTTACGGTTTCTCGACGCGAAACGAAAGCTCTCGAAAAATTACGGTTTGAGTTGGTATAATTACACTTTACCGAGTTCGGTTTCTTTTATGAATTCCTCGAAAGCCGTTGATATACCGAAATCCTCGGTCTTTTCTTTTGAGGTTATACAAACTCTGCCCAAGCCGTCGATTGTAATGTGAGTTATAATTATATGGAAGTTCAATTCCCTATCGAACACATAAATATCCGAAGGCAAGGCACGTTTTGTTTTCGGTTTATCACAATCTTCGGCAAGAAGTTTTGAAAGTTCGATTCCGTCGAACTTCAAAACAGGTGATTTCGGAACCTTTCCGTCGAAACAAAACCGAACGTCATCCCATATTACGAAAAGTTCATCGATATCTTTCAATATTTCAATCGTTTTTTCGAAGGAAATTATATTATAGGGGCGGATTACCTCCCAAAGACAGCCGTTATGGGTATTTGCACCGTAAAAATCGCCGTGATTCATAACAATGCGGTATTGAGGAAGGGTTTTATCGGCAAATTTATTTATGAATTGTTTTCTTATACTTCTTGCCTCTTTGGGCGCGACGGTTTCAAAATTCATTTCGTTATCCTATTCAAAATGCAGGTGTTTCCACCTGCATCTTTTTTATCGAGATGATTTTATTTTTTCCGAAATTCCTCTTATGAGCTTATAATACTCGTAAGCGGCACGTTCGGTCTTATTATCGCCGAACTTATAAAACTCGCCTTCCTTTATATCGGAAGGAAGATATTTTTGAGCAACGTAATGGTTCGGATAGATATGAGGATATTTATATCCGGTATCGGCATCGGGACGGTGTGTGTCGCGGAGATACGAAGGAATATCCCTTCCCCTGCCCGAATTTATTGCTTCGACAGCCGCCGCATAGGCATCGTGAGCCGAATTGGACTTTGGTGCTGTCGCAAGAAGCACAACTGCATCGGAAAGCGGAAGCGATGCTTCGGGAAGACCGACAGACGTTGCGATATCAACACAAGCTTTTACTATCGGGATACACATCGGATAGGCAAGACCGATATCCTCGCAAGCGATTACCATCAATCTTCGACAAGCGCTGATTAAATCGCCGCCCTCCAAGATTCTTGCAAGATAGAAGATTGCGGCATCGGGGTCTGAGCCACGAATCGATTTTTGGAATGCGCTTAACAAATCGTAATGCTCGTTACCGTCACGATCAAAGCGGATTCCCGAGCGTTGAGAAAGCTGTTTTGCGAGTTCCGACGACAATTCGTCATCAGAAGAATAATAGACGTTTTCGAGCGCGCCTATTCCCTTTCGAACGTCGCCACCACAGCCGAACGCTATGTTCTTCAAGACCTCGTCCGAGCAAGTCTTATTCAGACCTTCTGATTCGTTACAGATATCAAACGCACGACGCAAGGCAGGGACCATATCTTCGGGTTCGACCGGCTTGAATTCAAAAACGCTTGAACGCGAAAGAAGCGCAGGATACAACGAGAAGAAGGGGTTTTCGGTTGTTGAGCTTATCAGAGTCACTCTGCCGTCTTCGACATATTCGAGGAGTGACTGTTGTTGTTTTTTATTGAAATACTGAATTTCGTCGATATAAAGTATGATTCCGTCGGTTGCTGTTATTGAATGAGAAACCGAGAGGATATCTTTTATATCGGAAAGTGAAGCGACAGTCGCATTTATACGGTAAAATTCCTTGCCTGTAAGCTTTGAAACGATATCGGCAACGGTGGTTTTACCCGTACCGGGAGGGCCGTAAAAAACAAGCGAAGGAAGGTGTCCGCTTTCGATAATACGGCGAAACGGCGCATTTTTCGAAAGCAGATGCTTTTGACCTGCAACTTCATCAAAGTTCTTTGGACGTACTTTATCCGCAAGCGGCACCGCTTACACCTCCTTGTGTTCATTTTTTACAGACTATTTCTTATCGGATTTCTTGAAGCTGAATTTCGATTCTTCGTTATTGAAGATGCGTTTAAGGTTTGCACGGTGCATATAAATTACCATACAGCCGATAAACATCGCAAAGAGAAGTTCAAACAAAGGCGCAGAATTTCCTGTTCTGGCAATCGCAGCAACGTTTACCGCCGCAGGATAGGTTATTGCGGCGATTATCGAAGAAAGCGAAACATATCTTGTTATGAATAGAACAAGAGCAAAGATCACGAAGAGAACGAGGAATATCATCGGGTCAATGACAAGTATCATCGTAGCAGCAGTCAAAACACCTTTTCCGCCTTTGAAACGATAATACACAGGGAAAATATGTCCTATCATACAGAATGCACCGGCGATATACGCACCGTTCTGACCAAAAAGGATGATACCGATGAGGATTGATGCAATCTGTTTTCCAATATCGCCCGCAAGGGTGAGCAATGCGCCGTCTTTACCATATACACGATGCATATTTGTAAGACCGGCATTTCCGCTTCCGAAGGAACGGATATCTTGATTGAACTTATATTTCGAAACAATTATTGCAGAATTGAGCGAACCCAACAAATAGGCACATATAACGCAAAGCACGCCTGCCGTTATCATTATACCGTTTGAAAGAGCAACATTATCGGAAACCGATTCCGCCCATTTTACCATAAGTCCGAACATCGAAGGAAACAGGTTATAAAGATATACCATAAATTATACTCCTTTCGGATTTTCGCCTTTTTGTTTGATTACAAATCTTATCGGTGTGCCCGAAAAATCGAACGCTTCACGAAGGCAGTTTTCGATATATCTCTGATAGGAGAAATGGAAAAGTTCTGCATCGTTACAGAAGATTACGAACGTGGGAGGGCAAACACCGGTTTGTGTCATATAATAAAGACGCAAACGTCTTCCCTTATCCGAAGGCGGTTGAACACGCGCGGTGACTTCCGCAAGGAAATCGTTAAGCAAACCTGTTGTTATTCTGCGGTTTGCGTTTGCGTGGATTTCATTAATCATCGGATAGAGCTTTTCAACGCGCTGTCCCGTCAATGCAGAAACGAATGCAACGGGAGCATAGCGCATATAGGAAAGCGCAGTGTATACGTTTTTCTTGAAGTTATTAACAGAGGAATTATCTTTTTCGAGAGAATCCCATTTATTGATTACGATTATGCTTGATTTACCCGCGTTATGAGCAAGACCTGCGATACGTTCGTCCTGTGCGGTGACACCTTCGTTGGCATCGACCATAACAAGGCACACGTCTGCCTTTTCGACGGCAGAATTCGCACGGATAACAGAATACTTTTCGATTCTGTCTTCGACCTTCGAGCTTCTGCGGATACCCGCGGTATCAACGAAGATATATTTTCCGTATTTATTCTCGACAAAGCTGTCGATTGCATCACGGGTCGTACCGGGCATATCGGAAACTATCGAACGTTCTTCGCCTGTAATACGGTTTATTATCGAGCTTTTTCCCGCATTAGGTTTGCCGATTACGGCAACACGGATCGAGCCCTCTTGTTCGGGCGATTCGATTTCTTCGGGGAGATAGCCCGTTACACAGTCGAGAATATCGCCCGTGCCGCTACCGTGAACCGAGGAAACGGGAATGACGTCATCAAATCCGAGTTCGTAAAATTCATAAAATTCGGCAGGAAGGTCGCCGATTCTATCAACCTTATTGACAGCTACTACAACGGGTTTACGACTCTTTTTGAGCATCGACGCAATTTCTCTGTCGGCGGCGGTAACACCAACACCAATTTCGGTCATAAATATTATTACATCGGCACTTCCTATCGCAATCATCGCTTGGTCGCGCATTTGGCGGAGAAGGCTGTTTTCGGTGGTCGGTTCGATACCGCCCGTGTCGATAAACAGCATTGATCTTCCGTTCCAATCAACGTCGCAATAGATTCTGTCACGGGTTACACCGGGGGTGTCTTCGACGATGGAAATTCGTTCACCCGCTATTTTGTTGAAAAAGGTGCTCTTGCCGACATTCGGTCTGCCGACAACGGCAACAGTACATTTTGACATAGTTTACTCCTTTCCTGTTATGGCTTCGCAAAGCGAATAACCGCCTCTTTCGACCACAACAACGGGAATTTTGAGCGTTTCGGAAAGTGTTTCGAGAGAAACGTTATCAAGGAACAGATCCCTTTCCGAACGCAACATATTTTCGGGAATCAAAAGTTCGCTTCCGAGTTCTTTATCCGAAAGCTGTTTTATTATATCCCCACCCGTCACAAGACCGCTTACAGTCACGCTGCCACCGAAAAATTCGTTTTTCACGGCATAAACATTCACAGTCAGGTTCGGGAACTTTTTCATTGCGGCGGTTGCAAGTGAGCATATGAAGTCATACGCAGATTCGCCCGTCGCGATACTTACTTCTCTATTATAATCCAATTTGTCGATGTTTTCAAGGGATTCGAAAAATTCCTCGCTATCGCTTCTTATCATTCCGACCCCGTTTTCTATCTGGGGATAGCCCTCGTAATATTCCTCGTCGGGAATATCACGCTCGGAGATGAGATAGAACTCATCGGAAGGATATATCAATCTCATACCACGGGTCGAAAGGCAATAATCACCGAAATGGTTTGCCGTATTGATAACCTCGTTTGCAGATTCTTTATCAAACGGTTCCAAGGGATACAGTTCCTCTCTATGTCCCGTGAGTCCGCAAGGAACAAGCGCTATACTATCGATATTTTGAAGCTTTATAAGGTCTGTCAACGAACGTGTCAACGCCGTTCCGTCGTTTATACCCTTACACAAAACAAGTTGAGCGTTAATGGTTATTCCTGCATCGTCGAGTTTTTTGAGATATCTTAAGCATTCACCGGCAAAGCGGTTATTCATCATTTTAACACGAAGTTCAGGATCGGTCGTATGGACCGAAATATTGACGGGAGAGATTCGCATTTTTATGATTCGGTCGATGTCAGAGTCTTTTAGGTTCGTCAACGTGACATAGTTGCCGTGCAAAAAGGAAAGGCGTTCGTCATCGTCTTTGAAATATATCGTTTCACGCATTCCCTTCGGGTTTTGGTCGATAAAGCAGAAGATACAGTTATTTCTGCAACGCTTTTTTTCGTCCATAAGATAGGTTGCAAATTCAAGTCCGATATCGGAATATTCGGGCTTTTTTATCACAAACTCTAAATCCTCTTCCCCTCTTTTTACACGCAAAACGAGGTTTTTATCCATTATATAAAAGCGATAGTCAAGAACGTCGCAGATTTCGTTTCCATTGACGGAAACGAGCACATCCCCGACGGTTATACCGCTTTTTTCGGCAACAGAGCCGTTTTCGACCGAAGTTATCTTTACCATATTAACCCTTCAATACTACAAATCATCCCAAGAAGTCTATCGACTTCTCGGGAACCCTACAAAAAAGCGTGTTGCTGTTTTATCCGCAACACGCTGTTTTGGTTAGTCTTTATCCTTGATCTGAAGAACTACTTTTCCGCCGTAGCTGCCGCAGTTTTTGCAAACGCGGTGAGAAAGAATATATTCTCCGCACTTAGGGCATTTGGTCATTCCGGGAAGATCGAGCTTCCATACGGAAGAACGTCTTTTATCTCTTCTTGCTTTGGATACTTTTCTCTTAGGTACTGCCATTTTGGAATCCTCCTTGATAAGTTATATATTTTTTTATTTCTTAATTTAATCGTTGAAGTAATCCTTCAACACGTCCCAACGGGGATCACGCTCTTTTTGTTCGCAATTACAACCGCCTTCGTTGAGATCGCAACCGCATTTGGAGCAAAGACCTTTGCAGTCTTCACGGCAGAGAAATCTCGAAGGGATTTCCAAAATCAAGGTCGAACGGACAAGGTCGTCGATATCCAACGCGAAGTCGGTCAACAACACAAATTCGTCTTCATCCTTGTTTGCGAGTTTATCGGTTATTTTGGCTTCGAGAGCGATTTTTTCGGAATAATTAAATTCCTTACCGCAACGAGCGCAAGAAACGACGAGTTCGGGGGTTATCTCGCCTTTCAGAAGGACGAGTCCCGAATGATTCGTTATAACGCCGGTTGCTTTTGCGAAACCGGAAACAACATCTTCGATATAATCAAGTTCTTCCGTTTGAACGGAAAACTCGACAGACGGCACACTTCCGTCAAGAAGTTTTTTCAAGTCTAACATATAATCACCCCTTCCGCAAAACAGCGTAAAAGCGCACTGTCCATTATATATTTGAAGTTGCGTTTTGTCAATAGGTTTTTTGGTTTTCTTTCTCTTTTATGCTTATTTTTGACAAAAAAGATTGAAAGAATCGCTTTTATATGGTAGTATAACTTTTGAAATTATGCATCATAATATATTTTGAGGTGAGGATATTATGATGTATATGAAAAAAATGATCGCCGCAAACAAGCTTTGCACCTATTGTGCTTTGATAACTTTTGGCGCAATTATGGGTATGGCTTCGGCGAAAATGATCGTGTCGCACTGCTCTTGTGCACAGAAAATGAAAAAGAAAGCGAAAAAAGCTTTCAAAACCTTGGAAGATAAAATTATGGATATGTAGTACGGCTTTACGCCGTACGTTATTATACGGAGTTACATAATGAACGTTATAGGCAAACGGCTTGAAACTGCATTGATGCTTCTTAAAAAATGCAGAAACAACGAAATATTCGCGGATATCGGCAGTGACCACGCTCATTTTGCTATTGAAGCGTTCAAAAGAGGAATCGCGAAATCGGTCATCGCATCGGATATAAACAAGATGCCTTTGGAAAAAGGCCGAGAAAACGCAATATCGCAAGGGATCGATATGAAGTTTATCCTTTCCGACGGTTTTGATTCTATCGAAAACGAAGGTGTTACTTCTGCGGCAATTTGCGGTATGGGCGGAGAGCTTATCGCAAACATTATTCTCAGAAGTGAAACGGCAAAAAGATGCGACCTTATACTTCAGCCCATGTCTGCCGCAGAGGAACTTCGACGCGCACTTTGGGACAACGGGTTCTGTATCACAGACGAGATCTTCGTTCGTGAAAACAAGAAGCCATACACCGTCATGCGTGTTATATACACCGGCATCAACACGGAATACGATTATATCGACCTTTATCTCGGAAAAGAAAGAAAGAAAAACGAGGATTTTTCGTACTATTGCGAAAAGGTTTTGAATTCCGCGATGAAGCGCCGTTTGGGTATTATTGCAAAAAGCGAACCTACCGACGAGATAGATTCGCTTATTATCGAATGTCAGAAGCAAACAACGAGCTTTTGAGGAATATATTTTTCGAGAAAAGCTTTTGCTTCGTAAGGTTCAATTTTAAGATTACGCTTGGGGATTATTATCACCGAGCGTTTTTCTATATAGATATAAATCGCTTTGGGGGCAAGATAGATCGTATCGATCTCGTCGAAGAAGATCTCGTCGTGTTCGTTGAGCGATTCATCATCGAAAAGAAGCTCGAAAATGACTCCGTTCTTACCGAAGACGGTTTTTTGTTTTGCACGAACGGTTTTTGCGTTGCTGTTACAAACTCTCTTTACGTTCACGTTGAGGGTATACAAGAACATCAAGGAACAAAGAAGTATCGCGCCGCCGAGAATGAAGAAGTTCTTATTTTCGGTCAAAAAGCCGTTTGCAAAGAAGAACAAGGCAATCAGCAATATCGAAATCGAAACAACGCAAACCTTTATGCGATAATACTTCCCTTTCAACATATTGAAGCGGATATACGAATTATAATCACGAGGGGTTACAAACCCGATTGATTCAATTGCTTTCATTATTTTATTAACAACTCCATTAATTTTTCGCCTTTATCGAGATACAAGCCCGTAGCATTCGCCGTTTTTTCGGAATAGCATTCAATTCCGCTGTCATACTCGTTTTCTGAATCATAGATCACGAAAGGAACGGGTGCGCGTGTATGAGTTCTTTCGCTGACAGGCGTGGGGTGGTCGGGGAGAAGCAAGACACGGAAGGGTTCGGATTTCTCTTTGAGATATTTGAAAAGTCCGTCAAGAATGAGGTTATCGATTTTTTCGATCGACTTAACCTTTTCTTCCGCCTTGCCCTGATGTCCGCATTCGTCGGGTGCTTCAACATGGATATATACAAAATCAGCACCATTTTCAAGTTCTTTTATTGCGACATCACGTTTGCCCTCGAAGTTGGTTTCGACAGCGCCGGTTGCGCCTTCAACGTAAGGCACGTTCATTCCTGCACAAGCGCCGATACCTTTTATTAGGTCGACAGCACAGACAACCGAACCCTTAAGTCCCGTTTTTTCATTGAAATCGGGAAGCGAGGGCTTTTTGCCCGGACTCCAAAGCCAGAGAGAGTTCGCACGTTTCAATCCATTCTTCTCACGTTCGATATTGAGAGGATGGTTATTCAAAAATTCATACGACGCCTTCATAAGCTCATACATCGGTCGGCTTTCTTCCGACTTGGGAAGATATTCGCCGATGCGTCTTCCGATTATATCGTGAGGGCGGGAAAAATCGTTAAAGTCAGGGCAATCTTTCCATATCAAGCAATGACGGTAGCTTATTCCGCAATAGAACTTCATAAAGTCGTTACCGAATCGTTCCTGAACGGCATCGATAAGGATACGAGCATGTTCCGTCGGGATTTCGTCGGATGAATGGTCGAGCATTATTAGGTCTTCATAATCGCCGTTACCGCCAAGCGCAACGATATTCGCTCTTATTGCGGTTTCGTCATCTTCCATCTTTATTCCCATACTCGCCGCTTCGAGCGGAGAACGTCCCTTCGAATAAACACGGGGGTCATATCCCATAACGGCGAGGTTTGCGGTATCGCTTTCGGGAACCATTCCTTCGGGAACGGTATCGACCATACCGTTTATACCGTGAGCCGCAAGATAGTCCATTATCGGTTTATTCGCCGCTTCGAGCGGTGTTTTTTTGTTTAGAACGGCGATGGGGTTATCCGCCATGCCGTCGCCGAGCATTACTATATATTTCATTCGTTCACTCTTTTCATACATCATGTTTTTTTAGTATAACAAAATCCGACATCAAAATCAACCGTTTTATTATCTTTTCTTATTAATCTCGTTGACAAACGGACGGAAAATATTTATAATCAAGTTGATCGGAATTTTGCGGAAAATATCGATTTTTTTAAGATTGATTTTTAGTTTATATGCAATAATGTCTGTGATTATTGGATCAAAAGGAAATTATTTATGAAAATCAAAAACGGATTTGTTCTTCGTGAAGTCGCAGACAGCTTTGTTGTTATGAATATCGGCGGCGAACTTGCCTTCAACGGTATGATAACACTCAACGAGGTTGGCGCATTTATTTGGAAAGCTATCGAAAACGGCGACAACATCGAAGAAATCGCAAAGAAAATCACCCTTGAATATGAGATCGATTATGAAACCGCACTCTCCGACGCAAACGTTTTTATTAACAAAATGAACGAGGTCGGTGTACTTGAACAGGAAGATTTGGCTTGAGGACATATTCCCTCTCATATCGGAACAATTGAATTCAGGCGGCAGCGCTTCATTTACAATACGTGGTACGAGTATGCTCCCCATGCTCAAAGACGGAATTGATTCCGTCAAGATCGTTAAGCCGACAAAACCTTTGAAGAAATATGATATTATTTTTTACCGCCGTGACGACGGAACATTTATTCTTCACAGAATAGTCGGAACGAAAGACGGGGATTATATTTGCAGAGGCGACAATCAAACCGAGAGTGAGTTCCCTGTCAGAAACGATTCGGTCGTCGGTATCGTTTCTGAATACACGAAAAACGGCAAGACGATCGATTTTGATTCCCTACGCCAGACGGTTTATTCGAGATTTACCGTTAACACAGTATTGTTGAAAAAATTCTTGCGTATCATAATTTCGAAAGCAAGAAAAATCAAAAACTCTTTTAAGAAAGAAAGCAGTTCTGAATGAAGGTTGCAGTTGTTGGTTCGAGAAGCATCTCGAACGCTGATATAAGCAGATTTATACCGCCCGATGCCGAGCTTATCATTTCAGGCGGCGCGATTGGGGTTGACACCCTCGCCGAGAAATATGCCGATGCAAAGGGTATTAAAAAGATGATTCTCTATCCCGATTACGAGCTTTACGGAAAAAGCGCACCGCTTATCCGCGACAAGCTCATCGTCGACAACGCGGATTTTGTTGTTGCCGTTTGGGACGGGGTTTCAAAAGGAACGGAATTTACTATATCCTATGCAAAGCGCAGAGGCGTTCCGATTGAAATTTATATTTTATAAAAAGCAGAGCTTTTGCATTTCGCAAAAGCTCTTTTTGTTAATGTAATTATTGGGGTCCCCGAGAAGTCGTTAGACTTCTTGGGGTAATCATTATCTTATTATTCCGTATATTGTGGGAAGCGGTTCGGGTTTTGTTTTCGAGAAGGTCATATTATCAAGCCATTGTTCTGCAATTTTTTTATGGTCGGAAACTGTGCTTGATTGCAAATATGCGATAACTTCACCCTTTTCAACGTAATCTCCGACGGTCTTGACTACTATTGCACCTGCAGAATAGTCGATTGCGTCTTCTTTTGACGCTCTGCCCGCGCCCAGATTCATCGCGCAAAGCCCCAAGCCCATTGCATTCACCGACGAGATATATCCCGATTCCTTCGAGAATACTTCGCTTTTATATTTTGCTTTTCCGAAATCCGAGCTATCTTCGAATACCGAGATATCTCCGCCTTGCATTTCGATCCATTTCAGGAATCGTTTATATGCGCTTTTATCGTCAAGCACCTTCATTACCAGTTCTCGGCTTTCTTCGTATGTAATGCCTTTGCCCAAGCTTACAAGCTCGGAAGCAAGTGTCACACATACTTCTTTGAGTTCGGAATCGCTGTCTTCACCGCGAAGGAGAGAAACCGCCTCCATAACCTCCAAGGAGTTTCCTATCGCACGTCCCAACGGTCTATCCATATTCGTTATCACGGCGGAAACGTTGCGGTTCGCAAGTTTCGCTATCGAAACCATACGACGAGCGAGTTCTTCCGACTCCTTATCGGTCTTCATAAAAGCACCGCTTCCCATTTTTACGTCGAGGACTATCGATTTTGAGCCACCCGCGAGTTTTTTGCTCATTATACTCGAAACGATAAGAGGGATACTGCTTACGGTTGCGGTTACGTCACGAAGGGCATAGAGTTTTTTATCGGCAGGAACGAGTTCTTTCCCTGCACTGCAAACACAAACACCGCAGTTTTTCGATATATTGATAAACTCATCAAAAGGAAGTTCTATTTTGAAGTTTGGAATCGATTCCAATTTATCGATAGTTCCGCCCGTGTGTCCAAGTCCTCTGCCCGAAAGCTTTGCAACAGTCAATCCGAGTTCGGCAACTATCGGGGATATTATCAACGTCGTTTTATCACCGACACCGCCTGTGCTATGCTTATCGACGGAATTGTTTCCGAAGCAGGAAAGGTCGAGCATATCGCCCGATTCAGCCATAAGAAGCGTCATTTTCATTATCTCGGCATCGGTCATACCGTTTATACAGATTGCCATTAGCAAGGCAGACGCTTGATAGTCCTTGACTGTTCCGTCAACGTAGCCAGACACGAAAAATTCGATTTCTGCATCGGTGAGTTCGAAGCCGTTTCGTTTTTTGTCGATTATATCGTAGATTCTCATAAACATTCTCCTTTATAAAGAAAAGGAATGAGGTAAAAGGTCGGAGAGAAGATACTCTTCGGTTTTATCGTTTGACGGAAGAATGATTTTGAAGGTATTAGGGTCGCAAAATTCGGACATAACCTGCAAACAGACACCGCAAGGAACACATTTATCCTTTCCGACCTCTTCCCTGCCTCCGACGATTGCGATTGATGCAAAATCCTCTTTGCCCTCGCTTATTGCTTTGAAAAACGCAACGCGTTCGGCACAAACGGTCGGAGTGAAGGACGCATTTTCGATATTACAGCCGGTATACACGCTTCCGTCGGAACAGAGCAACGCCGCACCGACACGGAAAGACGAATATGGCGAATATGACGTTTGAGAAGCGATTTTTGCAAATTCACAAAGTTCTTTATTTGTCATTTTTTAACTCCTTTGCCAACCTTACGATACGGCTTGTGCCGAGTCGAGATGCACCGAGATTTATGAATTCTTCGGCATCGGACAAAGTTGATATACCGCCCGCGGCTTTGATTTTTACGGGCTCGTTGATATTATCCGCAAAAAGCTTTATATCCTCGACCGTCGCGCCGCCTTTTGAAAAGCCCGTTGAGGTTTTTATATAATCTGCGCCCGACTCACTGACGATTCGGCACATTTCTTTTTTCTCCCAATCTGTAAGAAGGCAGGTTTCGATTATAACCTTCAACACCTTACCTTTACATTCATTACGAACGGCAATAATTTCATCAAGCACCAAATCGAGTCTGCCCGAACGAAGAAAGCCGATATTTATTACCATATCGATTTCCGAAGCACCGTTCATTACGGCTTCACGGGTTTCAAAGCATTTTGCCGCTTTCGTCATATTTCCGTTCGGGAAGCCAATCACCGTACAAACGGGGATTCTTCCTTTTAGATATTCCGAAGCTGTTTTTACATAGCAAGGCGGAATACAAACCGAAGCGGTCTTATATTCAAGCGCCTCGTCACAAAGAGATATTATATCATCGAACGTTGCGGTTTGTGAAAGAAGAGTATGGTCGCATTTTGAAAGGATATTTTCGAGTTTCATTATCATTACCTCTTTGTATTTTTTTATTACATTCTCTTTATTATATTCTAACACAATCGCTTTCTATTTTCAATAAAAACAAAGAGAAATGCCCGTACCGAAAGGCACGGGCATTATAACACTTATCTCAGGGCTTCAAATCGCCAATTGATTACGCATTTCTCTGTTTTGCAAAGCAATCGCTGCAGTAAACAGGTCTGTCATCAGAGGGCTGGAAGGGAATCTTTGCTTCGCCGCCACATTCAGCGCAAACTGCGGTGAACATTTCTCTGGGAGCTCTGGTTGCCTGTTTTCTTGCGTCTCTGCATGCCTTGCAGCGCTGCGGTTCGTTCTGGAAGCCGCGTTCTGCATAGAATTCCTGTTCGCCTGCGGTGAAAACGAATTCGTTGCCGCAATCTTTGCAGGTGAGAGTCTTGTCTTGATACATTGGTGTTCTCCTCTTGTGGTTGTTATATTTACCCTTTTGGGGGGATTTCGGAATTTGTTTCGACAGAACAATCAACGTTGCCTATCATTTGTTTTAATTTATTCCTAATACGGAAAATCGCATTAGACGTGCTTTTGACACTCTTTCCCGTAACGAACGAGATGCTCTCATACGACATATCCGACAAATACATATCGAACACCGTTTTTTCATACGGTGAAAGGTTTTCATAAACCTTATCGTAAAGGAGCTTCGCTCTGACGTTGTCTATCAATATCTCTTCCGCCGAAGGAGAGGTTTCTCCTTCTTTGGCGGTTTCGGGAACGATAACCGTTTTGGAAGTTTGAGTTGCATTCTTTCTGACACCGCTGATTATTCCGGTTCTGACACACAAGGAAGCGAATGTAGCGAATGAAGCCGTTTTGGTTGCATCATAGCTTCTTACAGCTTTCAGCAAACCTACCAACCCTTCTTGAAAAAGATCGTCATAGTCCGAAGGGTTCGTACCTAAACTTTTAATATGATATTCAACAACTTTTTTATAGGTTGACGCAAGAGCCTCGAAAGCTATATTATCACCGTTTTTCGCCGAGGCAATCAAATCTTCCTCGCTCACGGTGGATAAATTTTTCTGCATTAAAGGTTCCTCCGAAGCAGAAAATCTATGACAGAGTTATCACAAATTACATCTGCATCTTTTGATTATACACGTTTCATTGTAAATGTCAAGTTTTTTTCTCTGTGCTCAGCAAATTTCGTTGTTTTGCACAAAGTCTAACCTTCGATTCTATCGCAAATGCACTTCAAACGGGCACGAAGTTCGGGCATTTTGTTATCAATGTCCTTTGCCAACGCGATTTGCGCTCTCGTTCTTATCAGGTTATGCATAGGTTTTTTGCACTTGAAATAGACGTCGCCGTTAAGATAGTCCATCAAAAATCTTGCGGCAAGTTCAAGAGTTATTACGAGCACGGAATCGGGAAGACTTTCAAGCTCTTCCTTCGTCGCAATATCGATGACGTTCGGTACAAAGCCCTCGACAAATGCGGAATAATAATCCAAATCGAGATAGATCTTCGAAATATCTTCGTTATCTTCCCCACCGGGATTTCCCGCAAAGCGAACGGCATCACCGAAATCGTGCGCCATAAGACCGGGCATTACTGTATCGAGGTCGATAACCGCGAGATGTTCGTCGGTATCAACGTCGAACATAACGTTATTACACTTCGTATCGTTATGAACAACACGCAAAGGAAGTTTTCCCAAATCGCAAAGATAGCAAAGGTATTCTGCCTTCGGTTGCATTGCCAAAAGATACTCGTATTCTTCTCTTACCGATTCAAGTCTTCCCGCTTTATCCTCTTTCGCCGCCTCGATCAAATCGGCATAGCGTTTTCTCGTATTATGGAAATCGGGAATAGTTTCATAAAGGGTGTCGGCATAGAAATCCGCAAGTTGATTTTGGAATTCGCCGAATGCTTCGCCTGCGGCACGGAGATGGATCAAATCCGCTTCGGTAACGCTTACCGCACCGTAAACAAAGGACATAACGCGCCAATAATTGCCTTTTTCGTCGATATAATAACAGCTTCCGTCGTTCTTTTTGTAGTATCTCAAAACACGGCGGCGGATATCGGTGACTTTTTTCTCACGAAGCTTTTGTTCGATATGCCACGTAACCTTGCTTACGTTTTCGGCAATCTTGACGGGTTCGGTGAAAACAAGGTGATTTACACGCTGGAAGATATAATTCTTTTCGCCGTTATAATACTTGGTTACCGCGAGATATGTATCATTAATGTTACCCGTACTGATCGTGCGAATCTCTTTTAATTCACCTTTGAGTTGAAATTCGTCGATTATCGTGTTGAAAAGAGGAAAAAGTTCGCTGTAGCTCACTGAAAATCATTCCTATCTTTAATATATTTTCGGGATGCTCTTATTCTTCAAAACCGTAACGGTCTTTGCAGGTACGGTTATGCTGCGCATATGGTTCTTCTTTGTCAAGACGTCGTGCGAAGGTGTCTTGAGCTTTGTTTGATACGGTTCATCGGACATATTCGCAATTATAATCAATTCCTCGTCACCAAGAGTTCTGACTATTTTTGCGACACCCGATCTTTCCTCGGTGGCGATCATTTCGGTTGCACCGAAAAGAGGTTCCGAACGTCTGATACGGTTGACTTGTGCAAAAAAGTCCGAGGTTTTATCCTTAAAACCTTTTTCGGGGAACGGACGGCGGTTGAAGGGATCATGATATCCTTCAAGGCCGATTTCGTCACCATAGAAAAGGCAAGGAACACCGGGAAGCGATGCAAGAAGCAAATATGCGTTTTGCAAAAGCTTTATCGTCTTTTTTCTGACATCCTTCGACATTCTTCTCTCGGCAAGAACCGAATTGGGTTCTCCGTTATCGGGTTCACCGCCCAAAACGGTCGCGATACGGTCGGTATCGTGAGAACCGAGATAATTGAAGATACAAGCCAATTTATGAGGCGGATAGTTTCGGTAAAGCATATTTACCGTATCGACAAGGTGGCGCGAGTTTCCGTATTTCACAAAATCGATTATCGCACGTCTTATCGGATAATCGGTTACGGAATCGAGCTGGAGTCCTCTGAAATAGCGTTTTCTTTCGTCATACGCTATCTTGTTTGATGCGTCTTCCCAAACCTCGCCGATTATTATCGCATCACTTTTATAGCTCTTTACTGCTTTTACGATACGTTCAAGAAAATGGCTTTCAAGCTCGTCAACGACGTCAAGACGCCAACCGTCGATACCCATTTTCATATATTTCGGGATAACCTCGTCGGTTATATGGCGGATATACCCTTCACAGCGAACAGTTCTCGGAAGGTTTCTTATTCCCCACCAGCTCTCGTATTCATTCGGATAGTTCGTGAATGTGAACCAGTCACGATAGGGAGAGTTTTCGGAAGAGCAAGCACCGTTACCGTGTTTGCCGTATGCGTCGAAATAGACACTGTCGTCGCCGACGTGGTTAAACACACCGTCAAGAACGACCTTCATTCCGCGTTTGTGCGCTTTATCAATCAGTTCCTTGAGGGCTTTATCTCCGCCGAAGGTCTTATCGACCTTCATAAAATCCGCGGTATCGTATTTATGGTTTGAATAGGCATCGAAAATCGGGTTGAGATAGATACAGTTTACCCCGAGCGATGCAAGATAATCCAATTTTTCGGCAACACCATAAAGTGTACCGCCGAAATGAGTGTTATTAGGGAACGCTTCCCCCGCTATTTGAGGATATTCGGGGATGCCGTTTTCCCAATTTTCATCATAAACCGCGTCGTCGCGACGGGTTACCTTTCCGCCTTTTGCAAAGCGGTCGGGGAAAATTTGATAAACAACACCCTGCATCATCCATTCGGGGATCTCATATCTTTCGTCATAAACGAGGATTTGCGCTTCGTTTACGAAATGGTCCGCAAGATAGCAATTAAACGAGCCGTCGAACGCGGTATAATATCTTCTTCCGCCCTTGACGAATTCGAAATGACAGAAATAGAGTCCGTCACCGTCTAATAATTCGTCGGTATTGAAGCGATATTCACATTCGAAGCCGTTATCCATACGACAAAAAGACGCCGAGTCGCCGCGGATTACTCTTTCATCGTTGCCGATATAGAACCACGCGGCATCACAATCGCCGTTTATAACAGAAAGTTTGACAGCAATATCGCTGCCTTTCGGGAAGGCGTGGCACCCCTTAGGGGTGCCTTCCGCCATTATTTTGAATATTGCCTTCATTATTTGCCGGGATGAAGGGGTTTGAGATTCCAGATATTGTCAGCATAATCCTTTATGCTACGGTCTGCCGCAAAGAAGCCCGCACCTGCGATATTAGCAAGTGCCATACGGTTCCATTTTTCACGGTTCTTATAGTCTGCATACATCTGCTTACGTGCTTCTACATAGAAGTCGTAGTCAGCAAGACACATAAAGGGGTCGGAAACACCGAAGCTGTAAAGGAGATAGTTTGCGATATCTGCAAAGGATCTTCCGTTGAAGCCGGTCCAGAGTTGGTCGATAGCCGCCTTCAATTCGGGGTTACGATTATAATAATAGGAAGAAGCATAGCCGTTTCTCCAGAGTTCTTCAACTTCTTCAGCGGTATGACCGAAGATATAGATATTATCTCTGCCGACCTTTTCATCCATTTCAACGTTTGCGCCGTCGAGAGTACCGATTGTGAGCGCACCGTTGATCATGAACTTCATGTTACCCGTACCGGAAGCTTCTTTACCTGCAAGAGAGATCTGTTCGGATACTTCTGCAGCGGGCATAAGGTGTTCTGCGAGGGTTACGTTATAGTTTTCAAGGAATACTACACGCATTTTTTCACGGATCTTGGGATCCTTTTCGATGTCAGCTGCGATATAGCAGATAAGACGAATGATATCCTTTGCGGTATAGTAACCGGGAGCTGCTTTTGCAGCGAAAATAAATGTTGTGGGTGTAACGTCAGCGTCGGGATTTTCCTTAAGCTTACGATACATTGCCATGATATTGATTGCATTAAGAAGCTGACGCTTGTATTCATGCAAACGCTTTGCCTGAACATCGAATACCGTATCAGGGTCGATGGTAATGCCCTTAGTCTGTTTGATATAGTTTGCGAAATCGACTTTATTTGCCTTTTTGATTTCGTCAAGACGGTTCAAAACAGAGGAATCGTCGGCATATGCCAAGAAATTCGAAAGGAGAGCCGGTTCGGAACGATATTTCTTGCCGATCGTTTCATCGAGAAGCGATGCAAGACGGGGATTGGAATAGCAGAGCCATTTACGATGCGCAATACCGTTCGTTACGTTTGTGAAACGTTCGGGATACATATCGTAATAATCCTTAAAGATGGTTTCCTTAAGAATATCGGAGTGCAAACGAGAAACACCGTTGATCGTATGAGAACCGATAACAGAAAGGTTTGCCATACGAACAGAGCCCTTATTGAGAATTGACATACGGCTGATCTTATCCCAATCACCGGTGAATGCTTCCCATGCTTCTGCACAGAAGCGACGGTTGATTTCTCTGATGATAGAATGGATACGAGGAAGTTTATATGCAAAGAGATCTTCGTTCCAGCATTCGAGCGCTTCGGGAAGAACGGTATGGTTCGTATAGGAAATTGTACCCATTACGATAGACCAAGCTTTATCCCAAGAAACATGATGCTCATCAATGAGGATACGCATAAGTTCGGGGATACAAAGTGCAGGGTGGGTATCGTTGATATGGATTGCAACCTTTTCGGGAAGGTTATCGAGAGATTTATAGCGATAGAGATGACGCCAGATTATGTTCTGCAAGGAAGCGGAAACAAGGAAGTATTGCTGGGTAAGACGGAGAAGCTTACCTTCGTGATGGTTATCTGCGGGATAAAGTACCTTCGAGATTGTTTCAGCGATGGTATTTTCTTCAACTGCCTTAAGATATTGACCCTGAGAGAAAGCTTCCATATTAAAGTTATTAATATCTCTTGCTTTCCAGAGGCGCAAGCTGTTTACTGCCTTACCGACACCGCCCGAAATGAGCATATCGTAAGGAACCGCTTCGACTTCGTCGTAATCTTCGTAGATTACTTCGCAGTGTTCACCCTTCCATTCTTCGCGAACCTTACCGCCGAAACGAACCTTAACAGCTCTGTCGTGACGGGGTACGAGCCAGTTTTGGCCTTCGGGAAGCCAGATGTCGGGAAGTTCGAGCTGTTCGCCATCTACAAGACGTTGTTTGAACAAGCCGTATTCATAAAGGATACAATATCCTCTTGCGGGATAGTCCTGAGATGCGAGAGCATCCATAAAGCAAGACGCAAGTCTACCCAAACCACCGTTACCAAGTCCAGGGTCAGTTTCCATTTCGTATACGTCTTCAAGCTTGAAGCCGAGTTTCTTGAAAATCTTCTTGAAATCATTTTCGATGCCAAGGTTGCAGAGATTCATCTTGAGAGAACGGCCAACGAGGAATTCCATACACATATAGTATACTTCCTTTGCCTCTTTTTCGGTCGTCAATTCGATAAATTCTTTATTCTTGGTAGCAAGAATATCGCGAACGGTCAAAACCGTCGCTTGATAAAGCTGATTGATATCCGCTTCGTTTTCGCCGATACCGAAATAACGGGAAAGCTTTTTGTTGAGTGCTTCCTCAAGATAGGAAGCGCTGATTTTGTTTGCCATTGAGATTATCCTTCCGGGTAATTAAAAATTATTATAGAGTTCTATATAAGACAATGCGCTCTTCTTCCAAGAGAAGTCAACACGCATGACTTTTTTACGTAATTCTTCGAACTTAGCACGTTCGAAACGGTAAAGTCCGCCCGCGCGGTTTACCGAATTGAGCATTTCGTATGCGCTGTATGCGGCGAACGTAAAGCCGTTGCCACCGCCTTCGCAACCGAAATCCTTGATACTGTCATAAAGTCCGCCCGTTTCGTGAATTACGGGAACCGCACCGTAACGGGAAGAAATCATCTGTGCCAATCCGCAAGGTTCGCTGCGAGAAGGCATAAGGAAGATGTCTGCCGCAGAATAGATCTTCTTCGAAAGATCACGGTTATAGGTTATGAGAGCTTTACATTTATCGGGATAGCGTTCCGCCAACGATTCAAAATAGTTTTCATAGCTCTTATCGCCCTGACCGAGAATGACGAATTGAACGTCTTCTTTGAGGATGTCGTCGCCTGCGAGCATTACGAGGTCGAGTCCTTTATGACTTACAAGGCGGGAAATCACCGCTATGAGCGGAACGTCTCTTTCGGGAAGACCGAGCATACGCTGCAAACCGGATTTACAAAGCTGTTTTCCTTCCATATTACGATAGGAGAAGTTTGCAAAAAGCTCTTTATCCTTCGAGGGATTGTAGAAATCACGGTCGATGCCGTTCAAGATTCCCGTTAATTTGAAAGAGAACATATTGAGAACGTTATCAAGTCCATGAGAGAACTTCGGAGAAAGAATCTCGCGGGAATACGTCGGGCTGACCGTCGTTACCTGATCAGCACAGACTATCGCGCCTTTGAGGAGATTGATTGCTCCGTCATATTCAACGATTTCGGCATCAGAGGGCATAAGTCCGAAGATATCGCCGAGAAGAGAAAAATCGTAAATTCCTTGATATTGGATATTATGGATAGTGAAGAACGCTTTTATGTCTTTATATCTATCGTCGAAGCAATAGCAACGTTTAAGATATATAACACTCAAAGCGGCATGCCAATCATGTGCATGAAGAATATCGGGGAAGAAATCGATCTCGGGGAGAATTTCAAGCGCCGCACGGCAGAAGAACGCAAAGCGTTCACCGTCGTCAAATTCACCGTAGAGATTGAAACGTTTGAAATAACGTTCGTTATCGAGGAAATAATAGGTTACTCCCTTATAGACATAGCGAAAGATACCGCAATATTCTCTGCGCCAAGAAAGGTTTATGAATGTGTACTTTATATATTCGAACTTTTGACGGTATTCATCCGTGATTGCCGAATAGAGAGGCATTATAACACGAACGTCGCAATCTTCGGAAGCTTCTGTCAAAGCAGCAGGAAGCGATCCGATAACGTCACCCAAACCGCCCGAGGATGCAAAAGGCATTGATTCGCCTGCGATAAAAAGTATCTTCTTTTTCATTTTTCACATTCCTTAATTTGTATTTATAATCGGATTCAAGCGAGGGGCAACCTCGCTTGAAACTCTATTTAATGATATGCGATTGTCGAAAACGATGTTATCAAACGTAGGAATCCTTATCGATGAAGAAGGGACGTGTTTCATGGCCCGAAAGAACACGGCCGTCGCGGATAACAACATTCTTATCGGCGATAACACAGTTGAGATATACGTTTTCGCCTGTCAAGGTATCCTGCATTATGATACTGTTCTTGATATGAGTATTCTTGCCGACCTTAACACCGCGGAAGAGTATCGAGTTTTCAACCGTACCCTGAATTACACAGCCGTCAGCAATAAGAGAGTTGCGAACGATTGCGCCGTCGATATACGATGTGGGAGAGGAGTTACGAACCTTGGTGAACACGGGACGTGTGTTGATTCCGAAAAGCGAACGACGGATTTCGGGATCGAGAAGGTCCATGCTGCAGCTGAAGTAATCGCCGATGCTGCGGATTGTAGCGAAATAGCCGTCAAACTTATAAACACGGCAATCGAGGTATTTACAGTTACGAACGAGAATATCCTTCGTCAAGCTTGTATAACCATGAGCGATAGCATCGGTAATAAGTTCTTCGAGATATTTTCTGCCGACAACCATAATACGAATATAAACGTCTTCAAAACCGCTTCTTACACCGGAATAGTCCGCAATATCGGTTACTCTCTGTTCGGAGTCGGAGGTTACGATTGTAACGGTACGATTGCTGTCCTGAGAAACGTAGCTGCTCTTAACACCGAGAGTTATATCTGCGCCTGTGTTAACGTGTTGTTCGATCATTGCAGAAAGATCGAGGTTGCAAACGGTATCGCAGTCGGAAAGAACGACGACATCTTCTTTGCAGTCGGCGATGAAGTCGCGGATACTGATCAACGCTTCAAGGCGGGTGTTGTATAAGAAGTTCGAAGTGTTAGCAAAAGCAGTTATGTAAGGAGGGAGTATCTTAACACCGCCCTGACGACGAGCCAAGTCCCAGTCCTTACCGGAACCGATATGGTCCATAAGAGATTGATAGTTATAGTGAGTGATAAGTCCAACGTGAGTAACGCCGGAGTTTACCATATTGGAAAGTGCAAAGTCAATGAGTCTATAACGACATCCAAAGGGGACAGACGCCATTGTACGTTCTTTTGTGAGTTCGTACACGCTTTTTTCGTTTATGCTCGAAAAGATTATACCTACTGCGTTCATTACATTACCCCCTTATTTGCAGAAAGTTCTTTCAGCATATTGTCATCACACAATACGCCGTCGGGAACCGAAACTCCTTCAGGAACGGTCAAGCCACCGCCAACGAGGGTGATTCCTTTCGAAAGTGCAATTTCTTTACCGACAGATGCGCTTTTTCCGACAACAGTATCAGCATCGATGACGGAATAGTCAACAGTAGAGTCAGCACGGAGTGTTACGTTGCCCAAGATTACGCTATCACGAACGATCGCGCCTCTTTCGACGATTACACCCGCGGAAAGTACGCTGTTTATAACAGTACCGTAAATTTCACAACCTTCGGTGATGATCGAGTTATTGATAACAGCACCTTGTCCGACATAGTGAGGAGGAAGAGCGTCGTTTCTGGAATGGATACGCCATTCTCTATCCTTGAGGTTGAGCGCGGGACGGTCGCCAAGAAGATCCATATTGGATTCCCAGAGAGAATCGATCGTTCCGACGTCCTTCCAATATCCTTCGAATTCGAAAGCATAAAGTCTTTCGCCTGCTTCGAGCATCGAAGGGATTATGTTTTTACCAAAGTCCTTCGCGCTGTTTTCATCAGCTTCGTCGGCTTCGAGATATTTGAAAAGTTTGTCCTTATTGAAGATATAGACACCCATAGATGCTTTGGTGCTCTTGGGTTCCTTCGGTTTTTCGGCAAATTCGGTTATACGCATTTCCGCGTCGGTCGCCATTATACCGAAACGGGACGCTTCCGCAAGAGGAACGTCGAAAACAGCAATCGTACAGTCAGCTTCGTTCTTCTTATGAGCTTCGAGCATTTCCGCATAGTCCATTTTATAGATATGGTCACCCGAAAGAATGACAACATAGTCGGGATCGTATTTATCGATGAAACGCATATTCTGATAGATCGCGTTTGCAGTACCTTTATACCAATCGGCACGTTTTTGCGCCTGATAAGGAGGAAGTGTTGTTACACCGCCGTATGTACGGTCGAGGTCCCAAGGCTGACCGTTTCCGATATATTCATTCAACGCAAGAGGTTGATATTGAGTGAGAACACCCACCGTATCGATTCCCGAGTTTACACAGTTTGAAAGAGGAAAGTCGATTATACGGTATTTGCCCCCAAAGGGTACCGCCGGTTTGGCAATGCGTTCCGTAAGTAAATGCAAACGGCTTCCCTGTCCGCCTGCAAGAAGCATTGCGACTGTTTCTTTTTTGGTGATCATGCCTTCTTATCTCCTTTGATGGACTTTATTTTGAAAAATTATAAGACGAGAAAATTTTCTTTCGTTTTCGCGTTTGAACATACACGAAAACGAGAATACTGTTTATGACGCGTTATTACGAATCGAGCGCATAAACGGTGCCGAACGCATCGTCTTCTATGACGTTTTGAAGAACGTTTTCTTTGAAAGTATAAACAAGGACAGCCGTAAGCGCAGATAACGCAAATACGGCACAAATTCTTATTATATTCTTCTTATGCTGCTTCAAAAAAGCAATAGCAAACGCCATAACGCACCAACATCTTATAAACACTTTTATATATATTAACATCTTTCGCCCTCAAAATCAATAGGTACGAAAGAAAAAAACGCATTTCGGGGCAATTTATCCTTCAAAATTTTTATATATAATACGACTTTTCTCGCGTTTTTTTGATCATTTCGTGAAAAAATAAAAAATATTAAAAAAACCCTTTACAAATCGACAAAAATGTGGTAGATTAATCAGGAATGCGATTTCGTATTCATGGGGTTTGCCCAGTTTACGGGTACACGAGCGTATCGTTCGGCTTCACCAACCGTTTGCAAGGTTTACCCCGAAAAATATTTTTTTGAAAGGTGAAACACCATGATCACAAAGGAAAACAAGCAAAACCTCATCAAAGAGTATGCAGTACACGAAGGCGACACCGGTTCTCCCGAAGTACAGATTGCTATACTCTCCAAGAGAATCTCCGAGCTCACCGAACATCTTAAGAAGAACCCCAAGGACAACCACTCCCGCAGAGGTATGCAGCAGATGATCGGTAAGAGAAGAAAGTTCCTCAACTACCTTCTCAAGAACGATATCGAACGTTACCGTTCCATTATCGAACGTCTCGGCATCAGAAAGTAATTCCCGAAACGAACAACACCTCGGAGCATCATTCGGTTTTCCGAGGTGTTTGTCCGTCACGGAATAGGTTGAAAAAGCAAAAAGGGTGTTAGTCGGTTTAGCAATTAACTATGTTTCGAAGGGCTATTCGAAGCATAGTTAAGTGTTAAACTTGGCTGATGTCCTTTCAATAAAACACAAAAAAGAAAGGAAAAAAGTTATGTTTGAAAATTTCAAGACATTCACTTATGAGCTCGCCGGCAGACCTTTGGTTATCGAAACCGGTAAGATAGCTCAGCTCGCAGGCGGTTCTTGTTTGGTTCGTTACGGCGAAACCGCAGTTCTCGCAAACGCAACTATGTCCGCAGCACCCAGAGACGGAATCGACTTCCTTCCCCTCTCTGTTGACTATGAAGAACGCCTTTATGCAGCAGGTAAGATCCCCGGAAGCTGGAACAGACGCGAAGGCCGTCCTACCGAACACGCGATCCTCGCATCTCGTGTTATCGACAGACCTATCCGTCCTCTTTTCCCGAAGGACCTTCGTAACGACGTTGTTCTTTCGCTTACCGTTATGTCTGTTGACCCCGATTGTTCGCCCGAAATCAGCGCAATGATCGGTGCTTCTATTGCAATCTCTATTTCCAACATTCCTTGGAACGGTCCTATTGCAGGCGTTTTCGTTGGTTTGGTTGACGGCAAGATCGTTATCAACCCCACGGCAGAACAGAGAGCAAAGAGCGACCTTGAGCTTACCGTTGCAGGTAGCAAAGAAAAGGTCGTTATGATCGAAGCTGGTGCAAATGAAGTTGATGACGAAACTATGTTCGAAGCTATCATGAAGGCGCACGACGAAATCAAGCCCCTTTGTGATTTCATCAGCGACATTCAGGCACAGATCGGCAAACCCAAGTTTGAATATCCTTCCTGCGACATCGACCACGATATGTTCGACAAGATCGAAGCTATGGTCGGTGAAGACGTTAAGAAGGCACTCGATACCGATGACAAGAGAGTTCGTGATGCGGCACTCCAGCCCATTTACGACAGAGTTTATGCAGAACTCGAAGAAGAATATCCCGAAGGCAAGGGCATGATGAACGAATGTCTCTACAAACTCCAGAAGCAGATCGTTCGCAGATGGTTGCTTGACGAAAAGAAGCGTGTCGACGGCAGAAGAATGGACGAAATCCGTCCTCTTGACGCACAGGTTTCTCTCCTTCCCCGTACTCACGGTTCGGGTCTCTTCACCAGAGGTCAGACTCAGGTTCTCACCATCGCAACCCTCGCTCCCGTCAGCGAAGCACAGATCCTTGACGGCATCGACGAAGAAGAAACCAAGAGATATATGCACCACTACAACATGCCCGGTTATTCCGTCGGCGAAGCAAAGGCAGCAAGAAGCCCCGGAAGACGTGAAATCGGTCATGGTGCACTCGCAGAACGTTCTCTCGTTCCCGTTCTTCCTTCTGTTGAAGAATTCCCCTATGCGATCCGTCTTGTGAGTGAAGTTGTTTCCTCCAACGGTTCTACTTCTCAGGCATCTGTTTGCGGTTCTACCCTTGCTCTTATGGACGCAGGTGTTCCGATCAAAGCTCCTGTTGCAGGTATTTCCTGCGGTCTTATCACCGAAGGCGACAGCTGGGATACTATGATCGACATTCAGGGTCTCGAAGACTTCTTCGGCGACATGGACTTCAAGGTTGCAGGTACGAAGAAGGGTATTACTTCCATTCAGATGGACCTTAAGATCGACGGTCTTACACCTGCCATCATCAAGCGTGCGCTTGAAACCACCCACGAAGGCAGAAATTATATTCTTGACGAAGTTATCACACGTTGCATCGCTGAACCCAGAGATGACGTCTCCAAATACGCTCCCAAGATGATCTCCACCAAGATCGACCCCGAAAAGATCCGTGAAGTTATCGGTTCCGGCGGTAAGGTTATCCAGAAGATCTGCGCTGATACCGAATGTAAGATCGATATCGAGGACGATGGTTCCGTATTCATTTCCGCTGTCAACAAGGACAATGCATACAAGGCATTGAAGATCGTTGAAGCTATCGCAAAGGATCCCGAACCCGGCGAAATCTTCTATGGTACCGTTACAAGAATTATGACTTTCGGTGCGTTTGTTGAAATCGCTCCCGGCAAGGAAGGTCTTGTTCACATTTCTCAGCTTGACAAGAAGCGTGTTGCGAAGGTTGAAGACGTTGTTTCTATCGGCGACACCATCAAGGTTATCGTTTCCGAAATCGACGAAAAGGGCAGACTCAACCTTTCGAGAAAAGATGCTCTTGACGTTGTTGAAGATATTTAGTCGCTTCTCCCCAAAAATGCAAGCATTTTCGGGGACCCCGAAATCGCTTCGCTCTCGATTGAAAAATCAATAATTTTAGGCACTTGGGAAGAAATTTCCGAGTGCCTTTATTTATGTTCACATTCATATTTCTAAACGCTTGACTACGGCGGAATGATTTGGTATAATTAGTCTGTATCACCGTAAAATAACGGAAGGAGGGCTTTTATATGTTTAAGAGAGTATTTCTTGTTGTTCTTGACAGTGTCGGAATCGGTCACGCTGTTGACGCTGACGATTTTGGTGACCTCGGCGCACACACATTGAAAAGCGTTATGAGCGCAAAGCCCAAACTTCCGAATCTTACAAAGCTCGGTCTTTTTAACATCAAGCGTGCGGAATTGACTGAATTTGCAGTCGAATCCCCTATCGGTCTTTACGGATATGCCGAAGAAGCAAGTAAAGGCAAGGATACAACCGTCGGTCATTGGGAGATTGCAGGAGTTATTTCCGAACGTCCTCTTCCGACCTATCCGAACGGTTTCCCGAGCGAAGTTATTGACGAATTTTGCAGACAAAACGGCGTCGAGATTCTTTGCAATATGCCCTATTCGGGGACCGAAGTCATTAAGGATTACGGCGACGAGCACGTTAAAACGGGCAAACCTATCGTTTATACCTCGGCGGACAGTGTTTTTCAGATCGCGGCGCACGAGGATATTATACCGCTTCCCCGTCTTTATGAACTTTGCGAAAGTGCAAGAAAGATATTAAAGGGAGAACACGCGGTCGGACGTGTTATTGCAAGACCTTTTTCCGACAAAAACGGCGAATTTTACCGCACGGGCGGAAGGCACGATTATTCACTCGAGCCCACAGGAAAGACACTGCTTGATTGCTTGAAAGAACAGAACTTTGACGTTATTTCCGTTGGAAAAATCAACGATATCTTTGCTTCTCGTGGAGTTACCGAAAGCAATCCCACAAAAAACAACGTCGAAGGCGAAAATAAGCTTTTGGAAATGCAAAAACGTGATTTTTGCGGTCTTTGTTTCGTTAATCTCGTTGATTTTGACATGGTGTACGGACACAGAAATGATATTGTCGGTTATGCAGACGCGTTGGCTCGATTCGACGGAACTTTGGGAAAATTCATCGAAGGTATGAACTGCGACGACCTTCTTATTATAACAGCAGACCACGGCTGCGACCCCGGTTTTATGGGTACCGACCACACACGCGAAAATATTCCTATTTTGGCATATGCAAATAATATTCAACCGAAGGATCTGGGCGGTTTTAAGACCTATTCGGTTATCGCAAAAACGATTGCGAAGAATTTTTCTATTGAAAACGATTTCTCGGGCGAAAGTTTTATTTAGATTTTAGTATTCGGGAGGTTTTATTGTTATGTTGAAAATGCACGACATTATCACAAAAAAGCAAGACGGTCGCGAACTCAATGAAGAAGAAATTGCGTTCTTCGTCAAGGGTGTTGCCGACGGTTCTATTCCCGATTACCAGACTTCTGCGCTTTTGATGGCAATATGGTTCAAGGGTATGACGGAAGAAGAAACCGTCACTCTTACCGAATGTATTGCAGACAGCGGAGAAATGAATATTCTTCCTTCCGTTAACGGAAAGAAGGTCGACAAACACAGTACCGGCGGTGTCGGTGACAAGGTTTCGCTTATTGTCGGACCTATGGTTGCGGCGGCGAACAAGGGCATTTACGTTCCGAAAATGGCAGGCAGAGGGCTTGGTTTCACAGGCGGTACACTCGACAAGCTTGAATCCTGCAAGGGCGTTGATACCGAGATATCGGCAGAAAGGTTCGAGCAAATCGTTTCCGAGATCGGTTTTTGTATCGCAGGGCAAAGCAAACGGCTCGCGCCCGCAGATTCGAAGCTTACGGCTTTGCGCGACGTTACGGGTACGGCAAACTGTATCCCTCTCATCGCGGCAAGTGTCATGAGCAAGAAGATCGCATCGGGCAACGAATGTATCGTGCTTGACGTTAAATGCGGTAGCGGTTCTTTCTGCAAGACGGTTCGCGATGCGGAAGAGCTTGCACGTCTTATGGTTCGCATCGGTGCAAGAGAAAACAGAAAAACCGTCGCGCTTATAACCGATATGTCTTCCCCTCTCGGAAGTGCTGTCGGCAACAGCGTCGAGCTTATCGAAGCGATTCGTGTTCTGGAAGGTAAAGGCGACGAGGAATTGACCGAGCTTTGTATTACCGTTGCGGCAAATATGCTTTATGCGGCGAACGCGGGCGATTATCAAACCTGTGTTGCCATTGCCGAAGAAACGATATACGACGGAAGTGCAAAGGAAAAGCTCGCAGACCTTGTTGAACGGCTCGGCGGTGACAGAAGATATATTTACGACACGAATCTTTTCGAAGAAAGCAACGTTACAGCTATGCTTGTTTCGGACAGAAGCGGATATATTACACGTATCGACGCTATGGGTGTTGGAAAAGCGGCGGCGGTGCTTGGTGCAGGCAGAGAGGTTATCGGTGCTTCGATAGACCACACGGCAGGAATTATACTCAACAAGAAGATCGGTGACAGAATTGAAGAAGGCGAAGCACTCGCAACGATTATGGCGAAAGACCTCGAGCGCGCACAGTTCGGTATGGAATACCTCTTCAAAGCAGTCACAATCGGGGATATCCCTCCCGAAAAAAGAAAGATCATCATTAAATGCATTGGTGCAGAATGCTAACCGAAAGGCAGAAATACATAAAATGCAGGAATTTATATCAAACAGCATTGCCGAAACCGAAAACATCGCTTCGGTTATTGCCGAAAAATTGAAAAACGGCGGTTTTCTCGCTTTGTATGGTGGTATGGGTGCAGGTAAAACGGCTTTCGTTCGCGGACTTGTGAAGTCGCTTTGTCCCGAATGTATCGAGCTTGTTCATTCCCCTACCTTTGCTATCGTTAACGAATACCGCGGAAACGATATTAATATTTTCCATTTTGATCTATACCGTCTTACCGACGATGACGACCTTTATTCGACGGGCTTTTATGATTATATCGAGCAGGGCGGAATTACGATTACCGAATGGAGTGAGCTTTTCGAAGATGCAATACCCGAAGGTGCATTGAAGCTCAAAATCGAACACATCGGAGAAAGCGGAAGGAGATTCACTTTATGTTAATTGCAGCATTGGACAGCACGGCTGTTACGGCAAGTGCTTCGGTTGTTGAAATAAACGACGGCAAGGTTTCGACTTTCGGGCTTTTCACCGTCAAGAACAAGCTTACACACAGCGAGATACTTCTTCCCTTGCTTGAAAACGCGTTGAAGCAATACGGCGCGGATATTAAAGACGTCGATTTGTTTGCCGTGAGTGCGGGACCCGGTTCTTTTACGGGCGTTCGTATCGGCGCGGCGACGGTCAAGGGTTTGGCTTTTGCGGAAAACAAGCCCTGTGTTTCGGTATCGGCGCTTGAGGCACTCGCGAAAAACGTCGGTCGAGGTTACGTTTGTGCGGTTATGGACGCAAGGCGCGACCAGTTCTATACGGCTATCTTCAAAGACGGTGTTCGTCTTACGGACGATGAAGCGTTATCGGCTCAGGAGATTTTTGAGAAGATTAAAGACTTTGAAGAAGTTACGGTCTGCGGTGACGGAACGGAAAAGTTTATCGCTCTTTGCTCTGACGCAAAGAACCTTTTCCCTTCTTCTTTGGCAAGTCGCGACCAGAACGCATTATCCGTCGCTTTATGCGGATATGAAAAATACATCAACAACGAAACAATTACGCCGAAGGAGCTTAAGCCGATATACTTGAGAATGCCCCAAGCGGAAAGAGAAAAACTCGAAAGAGAAAAAGCAAGAAAAGAGGAAGAAACAAAATGATTGCTATTGCATGTGACCACGGCGGACTTGACATTAAGAACGCTATTATCGAAGATCTTAAGAAAAAAGGTGTTGAATATATCGACCTCGGCACAAACACAACCGATTCGGTCGATTACCCTGTTTTTGCAAAGAAGGTTTGCGCTGAAATTGTTGAAGGCAGATGTGAAAAGGGTATTCTCTGTTGCGGAACGGGTATCGGTATGTCGATCGCCGCAAACAAGGTTAAGGGTATTCGCGCGGCTGTGCTTTCCGACGAATTCTCCGCAGAAATGACGAGAAGACACAACAATTCGAACGTACTTTGCCTCGGCGGACGTGTTATTAACGAAGAAAAGGCAGTTAAGCTTGCGGATATCTTCCTTAACACTCCCTTCGAAGGCGGAAGACACGAAAAGCGTGTTTCGATGTTGGAAGACTAATTTACCCCGACAAGAAGTTCACCCGAAAGTGCTTTGCTTTCGGGTGTTTTATATTGTCTTGACAAAAAACGAGGGGGTGTGATAATATGGTTAAAAGGGATATCAAATTAATTTTCAAGGAGTTTAGTATGAAAAACAAAATCGTTGCTTTATTTATCGTTTCATGTTTTGTCTTCTCCATGTTCCCTGTTTCATTGACCGCAAGTGCGTTAACTTACGGTTCTTACGGTATTTTTGATTATTCTATTTTCGAAGGCGAAGCCTATATTGATGATTTGAACGCACCTGCAATAGGTGACATCGTCATTCCCGATGAAATCGAGGGTTGTCCTGTAACCTATATACCCGACTTCTTTTTCAATGACTGCACAGAGATAACAAGTATCTACATTCCCGATTCGGTATACTACATCGGAGAATGGGCTTTTTATGGTTGCTCTGCGCTTGAAGAAATCAGTTTGCCTGCAAGTTTGGAAAGATTGTACGCAGGAACCTTCTACGGCTGTACAGCACTCAGATCGGTTTATATCCCGAAAGGTGTTCAAGATATTCCGAGAACTGTTTTTGCACTCTGTCCCAACATCGAAACGATTGTTGTTGAAGAAGGAAACGAGTATTATTACAGCAAGGACAACGCTCTTATTGACCAAAACAAAACTTTGCTCCGTTTAGGCAAAAACAACAGCATTCCGAATGACGGTTCGGTCACATCGCTCGAAGGCACTTTTTGGGGACAAACACATCTAACCGAGATCGTCATTCCCGACTGTATAACCGAAATCAAGCCCAACACATTCCAAGATTGTACGGAATTGAAAAGTGTACAGCTTCACAACGGAATCACAACTTTAGGTTATAGTGCTTTTGAAAATTGCACGAGTCTTGAAAGCATCGAAATTCCCCAAAGCATAACCGTTCTTGGTAGTTCGGCATTCAAAGGTTGCACCAATCTTGTTGATGTTTCACTTCCCGAAACTTTAACACAGATCGGCTCGAGCGCATTTAGCGACTGTTCAAGTCTTGAAGATATAATAATCCCCGAGTCTGTAATTTCTGTTGAAAGCTTCGCTTTTGATCGTTGTGACAAACTTAAGTATAAAGAAATCAATGGCGGTAAATATATCGGCAACAGCATTAATCCTTATCGTGTGTATATCAACCCTATTGATGAAACCGCATCCGATATCGAGATAAGCGGAAACGCAAGAATTGTCGGAGGCGGTATATTCAAAAACAACAAATACGTTAAAAATGTTGTAATAAACAACGGCGTAACTCACTTGGGAGAATCTGTTTTTTGGAATGCTTCTGTTCTCGAAAGCGTTTCGCTTCCCGATACACTTGAGGTTATCGAAGATCGTGCATTCCAGGAAGTAGTGAAAATAACAAGCTTCGACATTCCGGATTCCGTAACCTTCATCGGTGAATGTGCTTTTCAGTCCTGTGCAAAGTTAGAAAGTATCAAGCTTCCGAAAAACCTTACACAAATCAGCGACTCTCTCGTTGCATACTGCTCGGGATTAAAAAGCATTGAGATACCAAAGGGAGTTACAAGTATCGGTAAAAACGCATTTTACCGATGCACCTCTCTTACAAGCATAGACATTCCGACCGCAGTAACAAGCATCGGAACAGCGACTTTCTATGGTTGTACCGGTATCACAAGTATTTATATTCCCAAATCCGTTGTGGAAGTAGGTTATTCTGCCATACAGCAATCCGCAACCGTTTATTGCGGTGCAACATCAAAGCCGGAAGGTTGGTCTGAAAATTGGTCCAAGGACGCAGCGGAAGTTATTTGGGGTTATATTCCCTATGGTGACGTTAACGGTGACGGAGAGATTGATCTTACCGACTACACGATGGCGAAGAGAATCGTTATGGGAACGTACGTTACCGCATACAGCAACAGCAATCCTGCAGACGTGAACGGTGACGGAAACGTTGACATAAACGATTATATTCTCATCAAGCGTCACGTTATGCAGACGTATACTTTGGTTTAGTTTGAAAAAAGGAGAGTTTCAATGCTCTCCTTTTTATTCGCTTATATATAGAAGAAAGAATCGAATAAAATATAAAAAAAGGTCTTGACACAAGGGGAAAAATCTGCTAAAATGGCGTTACCTCTGCTGTTCGAGGTCTTTTTGTTATGCAAATAGTTTTCGATTTCCGACTGTTTCATACGAAAAACCCGACTAATCAGAGGGAGGTAACATAAATATGGAGGTGCCGAAAAATGGCGGGTAAAGAAAAAAGAGTCAAAGTAACTCTCGTTTGCAGCGAATGCAAGCAAAGAAACTACGACACGGCAAAGAACAAGAGCAATACCCCCGATCGTCTCGAGATGAACAAGTATTGCCGTTTCTGCCGCAAGCACACTCTTCACAAGGAAAGCAAATAAGGAGGGCGTTTATATGAGAAACATTATTAA
Organism: Eubacteriales bacterium; assembly: GCA_045657245.1. Lineage (GTDB taxonomy): Bacteria > Bacillota > Clostridia > Oscillospirales > CAG-382 > Coliplasma. The sequence continues at coordinate 35,166 of JAZOSQ010000009.1, forward strand.
ATCGCTTTCTGTAGTCGTTGCATTACTTCTTGTGATGACGCTTTCGTTCTCGGTTCTCGCAGAAGAATCCAGCGCAGTAGTTTCCGATACTTCTATCGAAGCTTCTGAAGACGCTTCTGCCGACGTTTCTGCAAACGAATCTAAAGACGAATCCGCTGAAGCTTCTAAAGACGCTTCTAAAGACGTTTCTACCGAAGCTTCGAAAGCAGAAGATAACCATGATCATGACCACGAAAACGAAGGAACTGTTGTTAACGATACCCCTTGGGCTCGTATCATCACGCTTATCGTAATCGTTGTTCTTATTTTGGTTGCGTTTATTCTTACTAAAACCAACACAAAATTGGGTCAGAGAATCAAAAAGTTCTGCAAGGAATATTGGAGTGAGATCAAAAAGGTTTCTTGGTGTTCCCCTAAGGAAACAGCAAAAGCAACCGGTATTGTTCTCGTATTCATCATCGTTGCTGCACTTGTTATTGGTTTGCTCGATCTTGGTTTTGCAAAGCTTATTAACGAGCTTGCTGAAATTTTTTAATTAAAGAAGGAACGGTTTAATTATGAGTTTACCACAGGAAAGCACGCCGCTTTGGTATGTAGTCCATACCTATTCCGGCTATGAAAACAAGGTTGCCACCAACATCGAAAAGATCGTTGAGAACCGTGGACTTGAAAACTTAATCCTTGCAGTAAACGTGCCTGTTGAAACGGTTGTTGAAACCAGTGAAAAGGGCGAAAAGGAAATCGAACGCAAGCTGTTCCCGAGTTATGTCTTGGTTAAGATGGTGATGAACGACGAAACCTGGCACATCATCCGCAACACCACCGGCGTTACCGGCTTTGTCGGTCCCGGATCGCGTCCTGTTCCTCTTACTGACGAGGAAGTTGAACACATCGGTGTTGAAGTCAAGACTATTGAAATCAAGTTCTCTGTGGGCGACAGCGTCCGCATTACCGACGGTCCTCTCTCCGGATTTATCGGATTGGTTGAGGAAATTTCTCCCGATATGAAGAAGGTTAAAGTTTCGGCTTCCCTCTTCGGCAGAGAAACGAAGGTCGAACTTAACAGCAATCAGGTTGCTGCATTAGAAGATTAATTTATTCTGTTTCGGCTTTGGATTGCCAACCGAGTCGGAACAAAACCGCACAACACGCGGTCAAAAGTGGGAGGGACTCGATCCCGAAATCAAAATTACCACATGGAGGTATCTGTAAAGATGGCAAAAAAAGTTGTTGGCTATATTAAGCTTCAAATCCCCGCAGGTAAAGCTACTCCTCAGCCCCCTATCGGTCCGGCTCTTGGTCAGTACGGTGTAGCTATTCCTATGTTCACTAAAGAATTCAATGAACGTACCAAGAATGACATCGGTCTTATCATACCCGTTGTTATTACTGTTTACGCTGACCGTTCTTTTACTTTCATTACCAAAACTCCCCCCGCAGCAGTTCTTATTAAGAAGGCATGCGGCATCGAAAAGGGTTCCGGCGTTCCCCAGTCCAACAAGGTAGCTCAGATTACCAAGGAACAGGTTAGAAAGATCGCAGAAACCAAGATGCCCGACCTCAACGCAGCAAGTGTTGAAGCAGCTATGAGCATGGTTGCAGGTACTGCACGCAGCATGGGCGTTGTAGTTGTTGACTAAGGAGGGGTTTCAAGATGAAAAGAGGAAAGAATTATAACGCAGCTGTTGCTGCTATTGACAAATCCAAGCTCTACGACAGCATCGAAGCTCTCGGTCTCGTTTGCGAGCTTTCCAAAGCAAAGTTTGACGAAACTGTAAGTCGGATCGT
>JAZOSQ010000010.1:0-21923 GCA_045657245.1 Eubacteriales bacterium
TTTAGCGGAAATATTAGCCATTTTTGGTTCCTCCTGAATTTAAGAATGAAATTTTAAGGGGATAAATTATTCAGCAGCTGCTTCCTCAGCGTTTTCAGAGGAATCGGTGAGCTGTTCGCCCTGTTTGCCTTCGATGATAGCATCAGCGAGGGTAGAAGCGATGAGTTTGATAGCGCGGATAGCGTCGTCGTTACCGGGGATAACGTAATCAACTTCATCAGGATCACAGTTGGTGTCAACGATAGCAACTATCGGAATACCGAGCTTTCTTGCTTCGTCAACTGCGTTCTTTTCTTTCTTGGGGTCAACAACAAAGAGTGCAGAGGGAAGACCCTTCATGTCTTTGATACCGCCGAGGTTCTTTTCAAGGTCAGCCATTTCCTTTTGGAGGGAAGCAACTTCCTTTTTGGGGAGAAGATCAAAAGTGCCGTCTTCTGCCATTTTGTTGAGGTTGTGAAGCTTCTGGATGGACTTCATGATGGTTTTGAAGTTGGTGAGCATACCACCGAGCCAACGTACGTTTACATAGTACATTTCGCTTCTGAGAGCTTCTTCCTTGATAGCGTCCTGTGCCTGTTTCTTTGTACCAACAAAGAGAATGTTGCCGCCCTGTGCAGCGATGTCACGGATGAAGAGATAAGCTTCTTCAACCTTCTTAACGGTTTTCTGAAGGTCAACGATATAGATACCGTTTCTTTCAGTGAAGATGTATTCTGCCATCTTCGGGTTCCATCTTCTCGTCTGGTGACCGAAATGTACACCTGCTTCGAGAAGCTGTTTCATGGATACTACTGCCATGTTTTACTCCTTCGGGTTTTTACCCGCCACCGCATTTGAAATTTACTTTACCTAAAAACGTTTTTAACGCACCCGGGCAAAGCAGATACGGTGTGTGTATTTTGCTTTCGCAAAAGCCATATTATAATATCACAAAAACATACAAAAATCAATAGGTTTTTAATAAAAAATCCTTGTTTTTTCTTGTTTTTCAATAAAAAACGCCCGTTTTTTAACGAGCGTTTTTCAGAAAGAGGAAAATTATATATATATTATTCGAATTTCAGTTCGGAAACCACGCCATATTCTTTAAGATCCATACACACGATACCGCTTTCAGAAACGATATATGCATAATCTCCGATATACAGTGCACGTACGTTTTCTTCCATTCCTAAAGCATCATTATTCAAGTCGATAAACGCTTTTTCGCTAATGTCCTTGCCGTTGAAATCTAAGAACATATACACAGTTTCTCGTTCATAATTAAACGTATTCACGCCGGGTGTGGTATTGGGAACAACATATTTATGTTGTCTTGTTAAAGGAATAGAGATTACGCCTTTTTTATAATCAATAAATACAGCTTTATGATTATATATCGCAGGAGAATCAATATAACCTATTTCGTCGCTATATTCTCTTGTATAAGTGCAAACATCAAAAATATTTTTGGGGTCACTAACATCGAATACAGTAACTTTAATACCCGTTGTCCATCCGGTTTTCGGGTCTGCGTCGAATCCAATACCAATTAGATAATCAGAGCCATAGGGATGCATATAGGTCGAGAAACCGGCAATTTTGAGCTCGGAGAGAGTTTTTGGATTCTTAGGATCTGTTAGGTCAACCGCATATAACGGGTCGGTCTGTCGGAATGTAACAACATATGCGATGTCGCCGATATATCGAACTGATTTGATGTGTTCGTCTTTTCCAAGTATATCGCTTTCGCCGATAATATTCATGTCCTTGTCGAGACAGAAAACTTGGTTATATTCAATACCACCAACGTGCGTTTTGTCTTGCGAATAATTATATCTATAAACGTTTGTGGCGATCCTGAGACAACCGTCTTTTTCATCCATCGAAAATTGATTTAAAACCGAGCCGGGAACAGTCGATTTTCCTGTTATTGTAAGCTCTTTTGAATCAAGACCGATTCTGAAAACACTTGTGAATTTATATATACCCGAGTTTGTAGTTTTTCCGTCAATATAAGTGTTTTTTGTGAGATAGATGTTATCGGTTGTCGCATAGAGTATATCCGATGCACCGAGGAATGAGAGGTGAGATTTGAACTGTTTGCTGTCATCTTTTGCGTCATATGAAGTTATGATTGTAAAAGAAGGGGAGTCGATTGTATCGGCAATTATAATATCTTCAGGTTCGATACGTGTTCCGTTACATTCGGGAATAATAGCATCAACGATATTTCCGTATATACTATGGTACATATGACATGTGATTATAAAAACCGTCCCGTTTATAGTTCTGCTTGTAAGATAGTATCCGTCTTGAGAGAGCTTCGCTGTTTCTTTCGGGTTGGCTCTGTCAGTAATATCGTAATAGTAACTATAAGTTATACTGTTTTTTGAATAACCTTGAGTTAAAACGAGAAGTTTGTCTTCAAAAAGCACCATTTCAAGCAAAGTTTCTTTATCGGATATTTTTATCGAAGAAACCTCTTCCATTATTGATCCGTTAATCTTTACAATGTTGATTTTTTTATTACTATTGTTGGAGTAATAAATAAATTTTCCGTCAGTTTTAACGATATCCGCTTCTTCAACGTCTTTAACTTGATTGTTTGTTTCGGAATGTTCTGGCGTTTCGGATGGTTCTTCCATCGGTTCTTCCGAAGGTTCGTCGTGAATTTCGTTTTCCGGCACTTTATTATCTATACTGGGCTTCATTGTACCTTCCAGTAAAATTTCTTCTTCGCGTTCAACCCAAAAATCGTCAAATACTCCACCATTAGTGTTGCTATAGTGATTTTTCAATAATTCGGCGATTTCTTCATAGCTGGATGCTTGTTTTAGACCATCAATGGAGATTTCAATTTTGTCGCCTTTATCATCTTCAAATTCCGAATTATAGATATAGTCGGAATAATCAACAGAATAATCATTATTTGACGTTGTATCGGAATATTCGCCCCAAATATCACTAACGTGTAAAGCTGTTATAACAGTTGTGAAAATTAGTGCAACGCAAATACAAGCGATTGTTGCTACATGAAGTGTGTTTCTGAAATTAATTCGTCTTTTTGGTGTAGTTTCTTGCTTTAATGCATCAAGAGTTTTATTGATAGCATCATCGGAAGGAACGATGCTATTCATGGTATTTTTGTATTCTTTTTCAAACATAAATTTCATTCCTTTCTCAATCATCTGTGTCGGTAAGCGAGAGCTTGAGCATCTTCCGTCCTCTGAATAACAGAGATTTAACAGCGGATTCGCTCTTATCCATAACTTTTGATATGTCTTTTACAGGCATATCCTCATAATAATGAAGATGTATTGCCGTGGAAATATCCTTCGGTAAGCTCAAAACGGCTTCGAGTATGCCGTTATCGTATGTTTCTTCCGAAAATGGAATATCTTCTTCCAAATAGACAGTTCTTATTTTCCATGCAGAAGTGAAAAAGCTGCTGGTGCGGTTTATCGTAGTTCTTATAAACCAAGCTTTCTCGTGCTCGAGGTTTTCGAATTCGGGATTGTTTTTCACGAATCGCATGAACACATCTTGCATTATATCTTCTGCATCGTGGATATTTGCAGTACGAAGATATGCAATACGGTATACGGTTTTGTAATTTCTGTTGAAGATTTTTTCGATCACATCGTTATTGCGCAAATTACGTTGTGGCATATTTTTCACCGCCTTCGTAAAGTAATACCCGATAAAACACAAATTGGTTGCAAAAGGAAATAAAAAAATCAAAAAAAAGGCCGTTTATATTTAAAACAGCCTCTTTCGTCATTAGGTTATTTGTTTTTCTTAATAAGTTTAATGAACATTACGCCAAATACAGAAATTCCGGCGAAAAGAATAATTATAACAATTGCTGTTGTTTTGATATCACCGTTGCTATCACTTTCGTTGGGACTGGATTGTTCGGAAATTTCTTCGGGTTTGCTTTCTTCTTTGTCCAAACCACCTATAGAATCAACGTATTCGAAGCAATAGTCAGAAATCCATTCGCAATATTTTTTCTGACCAAAGCTGTTAAGATGAACACCGTCCAAGCTGATTTCATAAAGTATATCTTGCGCAAGAGCATTGATGTCGAGGAAACCGAGGTTGTATTCGGTAGCAAGCTTCTTAACAACTTCGTTATATCTGTCAATATAAGTAACGCCTTCTTCATCGGCTCTGTCATAGAAGGGGTTAGGTGAGCCATGCTTTTCTTTACATGCATCGTGAACTGCAACAAGTATTATCTTCGAGCCGGTCTTCTGTACCTTTTCGATAATCTTTCTGTAGTTTGCTTCGTACTGTTCGATAGGAACGATATGCTGAAGTGTATCTGCATAGATAGACTGGTCGTTCATACCAAAGTTGATTATCGTAAGATCGGGTTTTTTTGCAAGGACGTCGGTGGCAATTCTCTTGAGCGCATCTTCGGTGGTGTTACCGGCGATACCTGCGTTAATAACTTCTGTACCGAGTTCGCCGTAGAGCATTGAAACCCAACCTGTCCATTGAGTGATACTATCACCGAATGCAACGATTGTTTTGTCCTTGAACTTATTGTTGATTGCGCGTTCAGAGCAAACAACAAAGGTATATTCGGTAATGATAGAAGAATCATAACCATCAGTAGCATAAATACGAGCAGTGTATTTCGAACCGGTGCTGAGCTTATCTGCGGGAATAGTGATCGATGTTTCGGATATTTCCTCGGAAATAAGACTGGGGCCGTTCGCGTTGATGGTACTGTCGCAAACGCTTACATAATAATCGGAAGCGTTTTCGATTTCGTTCCAGCTGATGGTGATGTCACCGAGAGTGTAAAGGGATTCGGTGTTGTTGATAACAGGGGATTCGAGCATATCATCAACCAGCGGTTCATAGCAGTTTTCGGGTTTTTCGGTAGTAACGTTGATGAAACCATTGGTTACAAAATCAGAAGTATAGTATGCGGCGGGATTGCCGGTATATTCAAAAGTACCCGAAGCAATGTCGATGGCGGTAAGATATACTTTTGTGCCGATTGGAATAAGGTCTATGTTATTATAGACATAGGTTGCAACTTCGTTTTGGTAATTGATGCCTCCGTTTGCGGAATAGTCATTACCGAGGTTGACAGAAATTGCAAAACCATTCGGAGGAATAACTGAGTATTTCTGCATACCGCTTCCGAGAGAAGAGTCAACAGATTTGAGCACGTATGCTTCTGCAGTTTTATCCCATTCAAAAACAGCAACCTTAGCCCAGCTGTAGTTGTTGCCTCTGTCGGTAACGGTCTTGCCGTACGAAGAAGTCATAAAAAGAACCTGACCTTCGGTAAGCGGACCGTTTATTGCATGGATACCGAACTTAAATTCAGTTTGAGCGGTATCAGCATTGACGGTAAGAAGCAAAGAGGGAAGCAAAAGACATACACAAAGTAAAATTGCTAGCTTTTTCATAATGTTTCCTTTCACGGTTTTCAATTAAAGCAATGTTACGACGGGCTTACCTTCTTCGAGACAAGAAAGGATATATTCACAACACATAAGGAATCTGGGGTGATGGAAGGGACCCTTCCACATAGAACCCTTCTGGGTGTGAGATACAGTACCGTCTCTGTGGAGATAACCATACCATTCGCCGTATTCTTTATCAGCAAAGTGACCGAAAGCATAGATGTGGATCTTTTCGAACCATTTCCAGTATTTTTCGTCGCCTGTGAGACTGTAAGCAAGCAAGGTTGCGATACAAGCTTCGTTGTGCACCCACCAAAGCTTCATGTCGTGTTCGAGCTGTTCGCAAGGACGTCCGCTTACGTCGGTGAAGTAAATGAAACCGCCGTACTGCTTGTCCCAGCCCCATTCGAGAGAGCAATCAAGAATCTTGAGTGCATTTGCGAGAAGTTCCTTGTCGCCGGTGTAGATTGCCTGGTTCATAAGGAACCAGCTGTTTTCCATGGAGTGACCGGGGTTGATAGTTCTACCGGCAGGATTGTCGATGAATTCGCCGTTAGGACCAACAGTTTCGAGAACACAGTTAAGCTCGGGCTTGTAGTGGATGTTAATGATAATATCTGCCATTTCGTTGGCAATCTTGGTGTAGTATTCTGCCTTTTCAGGATCAGCACGACGGAGAGTCTGTGCGCTGCTTATGAGAACCATGGGATAGGAAACAGCGCGATCTTCTCTTGTAGAAGCATAGCTCTTGGGAGTAATCTTGAAAGGATCGGTGCTTCCGTCACGGAAAATAGAAAGCATCATTTCAAAGCAATCTTCTGCTTTCTTGAGAGCATCTTTGTCGTTTGCCATGATAGAATATTCTGCCATAGAAAGAACGTAGAAGCTTTCAGTGAAGAAATAACGACGCTTTCTGAGGGGAAGACCTTCTTTTGTCAAAGTGAAGTACATTCTTCCGTCGGTGTCAGCAATATATTTTTCAAGAAAACCTTTACCGAGTTCTGCAGCTTCTTTCCATTCGGGGCGAACACCGTAAAGATTGGAAAGATGAGAGAAAGTCCAGAGACATCTGCCTTGGAACCAACCGGATTTGTCGGTGTTATAAGCTTTACCTTCTCTGTCAACGCTGGTGATATAACCACCGTTTTCTTTGTCAAGAAGATCGCTGTTAAGCCAGAAGGGGATACAGTCCTTCAAAAGCTGGTTGTTGTAAAATTTGCGATAGGATGCAAAAGTTGCCTTATCCATAAAAATATACCTTCCTTTTATTTGTTTTTACTATTTTAACTCTAATATAACAATAAGTCAATAAAAATATCTCTTTTTGCTTAATCTAAATTGACAAAGTTGTATTTGAGTGTTATAATTAATCGGAAAAATTTTGAAAGGAAAGATATTAATGAAAAGAATTTCGTTAATCTTAATTGTAATATTGCTTTCCGTCTCGCTTTGTTCGTGTGAAACATTCTTAGTTGAGATCAAATCGGCTGTAACCGGCGAAGAGATTTCGCAAAAGCCTGCGGACTATATAGTCACTGAATCCAACGAACAGTTCGAATATGAACTTTATGACGAATATGTGAAGATTATATCATATCTTGCTGAGGAAACAGAGGTAACAATTCCGTCCAAAATTAAGGACAAACCTGTTAGGGTAATCGGTTCGCTTTGTTTCCACCAAACGGCTGACGTTACATCAGTTATAATACCCGAAAGTGTCAGAACAATCGAATCAAGTGCGTTTTACTATGCGGATAAGTTACAAACAATTGTGATACCCGATACGGTAAGTAAGATCGGCGATCGTGCGTTTGCGTGGTGTAATTCATTACAAAGTATCACTTTGAGCAAGAATATAGACGAAATCCCTGATTATTGTTTCAACCACTGTGTTGCTTTAACAACAATTGAAATTCCTGCGAATGTGAAGAAAGTCGGCACAAGAGCATTTTCGTATTGTGAAAAGTTGAAAGAAATCGTTCTTCCTGAAACGGTGTCCGAGATCGGCGAAAGAGCCTTTTCGGGTTGTTCTGTACTTAAATTCGCGACCATAAATAACAATTCTCTAGTTATGAAGAATGATATTTTTGATGAATCTGGAAGCGTTGTCATTATCGCTGCAGACGGTTCTAACGCAAAGAAATATTGCGAAGATAACAATATGCGTTGGAGCACATCGAAAGATGTTCAAGCGGTTCTTCTTGGTAATACCGAAACGTCAAAATCTGACAAAGAATAGATAATAAAATAGATAATAAGTCTGAAAGGATATTTATAAAATGCAGCCCATTTCTCTTAACGAAATTCGTAAAAAATATCTTGAGTTTTTTGAAAGCAAAGGACATCTTTGCTTGAATTCTTTCCCGTTGGTGCCGAAGGATGACGACTCCCTTCTTTTGATCAACGCGGGTATGGCACCTTTAAAGAAATATTTCACAGGTGAAAGAGTTCCGCCTCGCAAGCGTATTACAACCTGCCAAAAGTGTGTTCGTACTCTCGATATTGATAATGTTGGTAAAACTGCTCGTCACGGCACTTTCTTCGAAATGCTAGGCAACTTTTCCTTTGGCGACTATTTCAAAGAAGAAGCAATTCCGTGGGCTTGGGAATTTCTTACAAAGGTTATGGAAATCCCCGAAGAACGTCTTTATCCCAGTGTATACCTCGAAGACGACGAAGCGTTCGATATTTGGGTGAAGAACGGAGTTCCTGCAGAAAGAATCGTTAGATTCGGTAAGGAAGACAACTTCTGCGAAATCGGTTCCGGACCTTGTGGTCCTTGTTCTGAAATCTATTTTGATAGAGGCGAAAAATACGGTTGTGGTAAACCCGACTGTAAGGTTGGTTGTGATTGCGACAGATTTATCGAAGTTTGGAACATCGTATTTACTCAATTTGACAGCGACGGCAACGGCACTTATACCAGATTGGCTCATCCCAACATCGATACAGGTATGGGTCTTGAACGTCTTGCTTGCGTAATGCAGGATGTTGGCAACCTTTTTGAAGTTGATACAAACAAGAGCATAATGACAAAGGTCTGCGAAATCGCAGGTAAGGAATATTTCGGAAGTGCTTCCGATAATGACGTTTCTTTGCGTGTTATTACCGACCATATCAAGACTGCAACGTTCCTTATAGCAGATGGCGTAATTCCTTCCAATGAAGGCAGAGGATATATTCTTCGTCGTGTACTTCGTAGAGCTGCTCGTCACGGTAGACTTCTCGGTATAAAGGATACATTTCTTTCAGATGTTTGCGAAGTTGTAATTCAGAATAACTGTGGCGCATATTCCGAACTTTCTGAAAGAAGCGAATATATCAAGAAAACTATCAAAGCAGAAGAAGACCGTTTTGCCCAAACTCTTGACGCAGGACTTTCAATTCTTTCGAAAATGATCGCAGAAACAGAAGCAAGTGGCGAAAAAACGCTTTCCGGTGAAAACGTTTTCAAGCTTTATGATACTTATGGATTCCCGATAGATCTTACCAAAGAAATCACGGAAGAAAAGGGAATTGAGGTTGATGAAGACTCTTTCCGTGCTCTCATGGCAGAACAGAAGAAGCGTGCACGTGAAGCGAGAGCAAACATCGATGCAGGTTGGGCAGGCGATGCTCTTGCAATGATTGATAAATCAAAAGCAACCGAGTTTGTCGGCTATGCCGAAGATGAAGCTGAATGTAATATCGAATATATCATCTCCGAAGGTGAAGACGTGGCTTTCCTTACAGGCGGAAACGCTACAATCATCACCGATAAGACCCCCTTCTATGCAGAAAGCGGTGGACAGATTGGTGATACAGGTTGTATCGTTACCGAAAAGGGTGTTTTCAAGGTAAACGATACCCAAAAAACTCCCGAAGGACAATATCTCCACGTTGGTACTGTTACTGAAGGTACTATCGAAAAGGGAAAAGCAACCGCAAAAATCGATGTTTGCAGACGTAACGCGATAAGAAGAAACCACTCTGCGTTGCACCTTCTCCAAGCGGCTCTTCGTGAAGTTCTCGGAAGCCATGTTGAACAGGCCGGCTCGTATGTTACTGCCGATAGAGGACGTTTTGACTTCACCCACGGCTCTGCACTCACCAAGGAAGAACTTTTGGCAGTTGAAACCTTGGTTAACAAGGAAATTTTGAAAAATTCTTCCGTTGTCACTGAAATTATGACTCCCGATGAAGCTCGTGCAAAGGGGGCTATGGCTCTTTTTGGAGAAAAATACGGTAATTCGGTTCGTGTTGTTACAATGGGTGACTTCTCGAAGGAACTCTGTGGCGGTACACACGTTTCCGCAACCGGCTCTCTTGGCTTGTTGCGTCTTGTTTCCGAAACTTCTGTTGCAGCAGGTGTAAGAAGAATTGAATGTATGACCGGCTTTAACGTTCTCAACGAAATTCGTGAACAAGAAAATCTTCTCGAAGACGTTAAGAAGGCTGTAAAGGCTGTAAGCAGAGAAGATATTCTTCAGAAGACCGAACAGGTTCTTGACGAAAGCAAACGTCTTAAGAAAGAAATAGAAGCATTTAACAGAAAAGCGGCATCTGAAGCTGTTGATAAAGCATATAACGAAGCTATTGACGTTAAGGGTATTAAGCTTGTACGTGCAAGCTTTGTCGATACAACAGTTGATGCACTCCGTGATTCTGCAGATAAGATTATCGCAAAAGATCCTATGGCTGTTTGCGTTTTCTCAACTGTAAATGATGAAAAGGTTCTTTTGGTTTCCGCTTGTGGCGCTGAAGCAATCAAACTTGGTGCACACGCAGGTAATCTCTTGAAGGCAGTATCTCCCATTGTTGGCGGTGGCGGTGGTGGTAGACCCAATAGCGCTTCTTCCGGTGGTAAAGACGCTTCCAAGATTCCTGATGCACTTACTGCTTCTGAATCTATTCTTTCAGAACAAATAAAATAATAGAGGTTAATTAATATGGAATGCTTGTTTTGTTCTATAATAAAAGGAGATATCCCGTCTTCCAAGGTTTATGAAGATGAATTTGTATACGCGTTTAAGGACATTAACCCGAACGCAAAAGTTCATGTTTTGGTTGTACCGAAGACACACATAGATTCTATCGATTGTGTTGATAAAGACAGCAGTGAATTCGTTTCTAAAGTTGTTGAAGCGATTCCTGTTGTTGCGAAAATTTGCGGACTCGAAAATGGTTATAGAGTGATTACAAACGTCGGAGAAGACGGCGGACAATCTGTGAAACATTTGCATTTTCATATTTTAGGCGGAGAAAAACTTCCTATAAAACTCGCATAACTTCCATAAAGGATTTTTGTATGTTTAAGAAGCGCGAACTAGCATCTTTGATAGCAGTATTTGTAATTGGTGTCATTTTCGGTATACTTATGTTTGATTTTGACACCTTTTACTTCCGCGCTTTCTTTACTATAGCTTTGGCTTTTTCGGTATTGGCTTCTGTTGTTGCAAAACGTTCGAGCCATCATATCAAGATTAAGCCCTTTATAGCGGTTGCCCTTGCGGTTGCCGCTTTCTCTTTTGGTGTATTAAGAGTTTGCTTATATAATGATTCTGTTTCCGAAAATAAAATTTTCGATGGTAAATCCGATATAGCCAGATATGAAGTTTCAGACGTCGGGAATTCTTGGATTGATGCGCGTGTAATTTCAAGTGAGATTGGTGTATCAAATGGTTCCTTGATTAGGATATATATCGATAAATTGCCCGAAGGACTAATTTCCGGTGATGAATTTAGCGCAAAAGTTAAATACGAAAACATCGAATCATTAAGTCAATATTCAAATGGTATTGATATTCTTGGTGTTGGAGAGATTGTTGAACAATATGAGGTTGACGGCTTATTCTATAATATTAGAAAAAGCATTAATGATAATTGTAAGTACCTTTATGAAGATTTCGACGACGCACAAGCGATTTCAAAAGCAGTTATTATCGGTGATCGAACGGATTTGGATTCGTACATATATTCTTTATATAGAAACGTTGGGTTATCACATGTTCTTGCAATCAGCGGTTTGCACATTTCTATCATAGCGTTTGGGTTAATGAAATTCCTGACTTTTTTATCAGTACATAAAAAGATCGCCTGTGCGATTTCAGCAATATTTGTATTGAGCTATGTTGCATTAGTTGGATTTTCTTATGGTGCGGTTCGTTCTGCAACGATGAGCGTTATAATGCTTGTATCGATTGTTTTTTCGAAAAAATCCGATAGCTTTACAACATTATTTATCGCTCTTGCGTTATTACTTTTGTCAAATCCGTACTCTATCTTTTCTAAAGGACTTCAACTTTCGTTCTTGTGTACACTAGGGATTTTATTGTCGGATCCGATTATGTTGAAATTAAAGAGATGGAGATTTTATAAGATTAAAACAGCAAAGAATTTCAAGAAAATTCTTGTTAATCTAACTTGCTGTGTGTTACCTACGATTATCGTTTCTTTTTCGGCAAGCGTCTTTTCGTTTCCTGTGCTCTGCTTTGGATTTGACACAGTGTCGTATATATCACCCTTGGTGAATTTCATTACGGTATTCTTTTTCTCTCTAGCAATCGAATTTACTTTTGTTGCATTTTTGATAGCACCGTTTTCGAGTGTAATTGCAAGATTAATTGCGTACCCAGCGGGTTTTGTATTCGATTTTGTTACTGATATTGCGAAATATTTTTATGATTGTGATATCGGCATTACTTCAGTTTATAGCCCGTATATGATAATTCCTTTTGTTTTATCAATTGTAATGATTCTTTCGTTTGTGTTCCTTTCAAGGCATAGATTGAAGGTTTTCTTTACCGCTGCTGTATTGTTTTGCATATCAATATTTATCTGCGTTCTATTAAACAACAAAATTGTTTCCGAAAAGGTTATTGCTGAATACAATACAACTTCTTCAGAATATATCTATCTACAAAATAAAGGCGAAAACCTATATTTAGATATAGGTGGATATTATTCGAGTTCCGATGCGATATATGAGAATGGTAAAACCTCTCTTGATCAATATGTTGTTCTTGATTACGACAGCAATAGCTATTCGAGATTCAAGCGAATGATAGATAATTTGAAGGTTTATACAGTGTATTTGCCGAATCCGAAGGATACATATCAATTTTCAATTCTTTCACAATTCAAAGAGTTGGCAAATGCAAAAAATTGTGATATAATTACCTATAATGACGAATACACATCGGCGATTTCCGATAATGCCACCGTTTCGGTCTTTTATCCTGACGTAATTTCCAAGGATAATAGATTGATAATGCTTGATGTTAATAATAAACGTTTAAGATTTATCAGTGACAACAATGAACATCTTGTGAGTGCGGATATTGCGGTATTGATGGATGACTTTGTCGGTGAATACCACAATATAATTTCCGATAAAGTTGTTGCAGCGGAAAAATTCATTAAAAATAATAACGAACATAAGGATAAGCTAATAACTTATTCAAAAAAAGTTATATTAGAATTTATTGACAAAGAAAGCGCATTTTTAATTTATGAGCCTTGATATTTTAAAGAAGAAAATCAAAGAAAATGATATATCGGGTGTTTTTCTATTTTGTGGGCCTGAGGAATATACAAAAGATCACTATGTTTCGCAAATAAGAAAAAAAGTTGATACGTCACCTCTGCCTGAGTTTAATCATTTATATTTTAATGCTTCTGAGGAGAGAATTGTAGATCTTGAAGATGCAATTTACTCGGTTCCGTATATGTGGGATACAAAGCTTGTTGAAATAGTAGAGCTTGAAGGCGCGAAGCTGAATGAATCTGATATTGAAGACTACGCAAGAATATTTTCTGATTTGCCCGATTATGTTACGGTTTTGGCGGTTTTAAGAGCAGACGAAAAAACAGAGGAAAACAGAAAATCAAAGACAATAAAAAATAGTGGAATCTCTGCTTTTCAAAAGATTGTTTCGGATTTTGGACTTGTTGTCGAGTTTGATAACGAGAAAGCCGATAAATTAGCAACATGGATTGTACGCCATTTTAACGCAAAAGGCATCAAATTTGAACCGAACGTGCCGCGAGAAATGATTAATATTTGCGGCAACGATATGTATATTTTGCAAGGCGAAATATTGAAGTTATCTGAAGTATTCGATGAAAAACCGCTGTCTATGTCTGATGTCAAGAAATATTGTTGTGCGAATCCATCATATAAATACTTTGATATTTCCGATGCATTAACACGTCGAGATATGGCTAGAGCAATGAGAGTTTTAGAAAGTCTAGATCTCGCTCGTGATGAGCTTACTATGGCGGTTGGTGGAATTGTTAAAACCTTCTCGGATATGCTCATTGTGAAGACTGCACTTGATTCGGGGATTGGATTCGATACGATAGAAAAGAACACAAAAATGAAATCATGGAATATACAGCGAATAGCAAGAACGGTTTCACAAACTGACGTGCGTTTTATAACATTTGCACTTTCCGCTTTTGCTAATGCAGACGTTAAATTAAAAAGTTTTGGCGTTAATCCATACAGAGTTTTAGAACTGACGTTTTACAGGATTTGTACATATGGAAAAAAAGCTTAAGTTGAAATTTCCTGTCGTTGTTGAAGGAAAGTACGATAAATCGAAAGTCTCACTTGTGGTTGAGTCGACGATAATTGCCCTTGATGGTTTTTCTGTTTTTAATAACAAAGAAAAACAAATGCTCTTAAAAAGAATCTCGAAAGAGCAAGGAATAATACTTTTGACCGACAGCGATCGTGCGGGTAATTTCATTCGTTCGAAATTGAAAGGTATTTTGAACGGGAAAATATATAATGTGTACGCACCGTCTATTTTCGGAAAAGAACGAAGGAAAAATACTCCTTCAGCCGATGGGCTGTTGGGTGTCGAAGGTATTGATTCGTCGATTTTAAAGGAACTTTTAAAGCCGTTTGTTTCGGAATTGGATAACCGTACTGCTAATATAACAAAACTTCGTTTTTATAATGACGGTTTTTCAGGTAACGAAAATTCCTCCAAGTTAAGAAAGAAACTCGCGAAAATTCTTTCGCTTCCTGAAACGCTAACATCAAAGGCACTTTTAGAAGCAATTAACCTTTTGGTTAGCGAAACTGATTATGAAAACGCTGTTAAAAGGATAAAAGATGAGCAATAATAAGAATGTTGGAATATATACATTAGGTTGCCGTGTTAATCAATATGAATCGTGTGCTATTGCGGAACTTTTAAAGACACATGGTTACACAGTAAAAAAACAAGGTGAATGTGATTTTTATATCATAAACACCTGTGCTGTTACCGCCGAAAGCGAAAGAAAAAGTCGTCAACTCGTTCGCAGATTTGCAAAAAAATCAAAAGTTCTCGTTATTGGCTGTGCTTCACAGCTTGATAAAAGCTATCTTGATATTGACAACGTAATTTATGTTGGCGGGAACGTTAATAAAACCGCTGTAGTTGATGTTATAGTTAACGAAACAGTATATGATAAATATTCGGTTTCCGATATTAATGACGCAGTTTTTGAGCCGATGCAACTTTCGATGAAAGATGAATTGTTTTCCGAGTGCAGAGCATTCATCAAGATTCAAGACGGATGTAATGGTAAGTGCACCTATTGCATAATTCCTAAATGTCGCGGTAACGTTCGTTCAAGGGATTTTGACGAAATAATTGAAGAAGCAAAAAGATTAGTTAGTGTCGGATATTCGGAAATTATTTTGACAGGGATAGAAGTTAGCGCATACAACAAAGCACCTTTATACAAATTGATTGATTCGTTGTCGAAAGTAGAAGGTCTGAAAAGACTCCGCCTTGGATCACTTTCACCAAACATAGTTAACGAAAAATTCCTCGATGTTGTGTCAAAATCGTCCAACTTCATGCCGCATTTTCATCTTTCTCTCCAATCATGTTGCGATAGTGTCCTCAAGGGCATGCAGAGACCCTACAGAAAGAGAGATATTTTGGAAAGAATCGACTTGATAAGAAAATATATTCCGAATGCAATGATTTCGGCAGATATTATTGTCGGTTTTCCCGGCGAAACCGAAGATGATTTTTATGAGACAATGAATGAGCTTAAAAAACTTGAGATTTTTCACGTTCATTCCTTTCCGTATTCTGAACGTAAAGGTACTGTCGCTGCTGAAATGTCAAATTCTGTGCCTAAAAACGTACGTACAGAAAGAAACATACGTTTGATTGAAGAATTGGGGGAAATTAAACGTAAAATTCTTGATAAATACATCGACCAGACCGTCTCGGTTCTTATTGAAAAAATCGTTGAGGACAAAGCTTTTGGACATACGTGCGAATTTTTAGAAGTTTCTTTTCACGCAGAAACTTCTAAAGTCGGAGATATTGTTAATGTTCGAATCGATAACCATGATCGTTTGATTTTAAACGGTAGGATAGATAGTTAGGAGCAGAATATGTGCGATAACATTAAAAACGAAAAAAGTGATAATAGTGATCAAATTTTTATGAATTTACTCACACAAGGTGTTTATTCTATTCTTTATAAACGTATTTCAAGTGTTAGAATAAGAGATATACGAATTCTTGCTGCGTTTAATCATTTTATAAAGAACGTTGATTGTGGTAAGTCTTTTTCTCTCGCTGAAATATTACGAATAACAGATTGTTTGTTGTTCAGCGGGAAAATCAATGAAAACGTTGGCAATAAGATTTTTATGTATGATCCGAAAAACGTTAAAGATAACAAAGTTTCGGATAAACTTCTGAAAAATTCTATTGGTAATATTTTCTTTCTTTTATCTTTGAATAACGGTATCATTTTTTCTACAGAAGTGTTTTCTGAAAAGCTTGAAATACTCGAAACAAATCGGTATTTGATTGTTCCGCCCAAGAAAGTGGAAAAATTCACGAAACTTTGTGGAGAAAACGGCATTGAACTTTCATGTATCGGAGAATTTTCTTCGGAAAATAAGATTGTTTTTAACCAAAACGGTGAAACACATACTTTCGACAAAAATATACTTTCAAAAAATGACGAAGATAATCATTTAGAGTTGACAGAAAAGAACTTCGATTCATTTATGTCTGGGTATAATGCTGTTGCATCACTTCTCCTAATGGATACAGTTTCAGAAAATAATATCCTTAGACTCGGCATAGATGGTGATTTTTCCTCGGTATTAGCAAGATTCTTGGGATTTTATGTGGGCATTAGCGACTTCAAACCCAAAACATTTAGGATGATTTTCACGACCGAGGCTAAATTCGGCGTTTCCGTTGCTAAACCTTTGGTTTCTGACGGCGACTATCTATATCTTTTAAGATTGCACAACAACCAATTTGAAATGACGGATAAAGTGCATCTGAATCAACTTTTAAATTATCTCAAAGAAAAAAATAAGATTGGTGCAATCAAATATGCAATTCCATATGCGAAAGGTATTGAAACGACATTGCAAAAAATCGTACCTGATGGGATTGAATACGTTTCTTTCGAATATCAAGAAAATGATAAGTTCGCGCTCGTTGCCTGCGTTGGTCGTGGCGAATCGTTGAATGGAGTTAAAATAGGTTATTATAAGAACGTTGAATAGGTGATATCGATGAAATCAATGGTTAATAAAATAGCTCTCGAACGTCAAAAATATGACTATCAGCGCCCGTTAAGAGTTGTAAAATATTTTGATTATCCTTTTATTCTCGAAGACAGTCCTGTCGAACTTGAAGAAGGGTATATCGTTTCAGATAGAGATACTTGTGACGTTTTTGCGTCATTTGTCTTCAAAAACGTATCTCCAACACCTCTAAAATCGCTTAAAATACGTTTGGCGTGCTACCTGAATCAGAATATACCGTATCTAAATATTGATTTCGAATATTCACAAAAAGATTTTACTTTTGGCATTATAAAGTTCGGTGAACAAGAATTAAAACTTCGTGAATCGAATAAAAGGGAGGTTGTTAAAACCGCTGAAACCTTCGGAACTTGTGTTTTCATACCGATTCCCGAAACTTATTTTACAAAAATGGAAGTGATTTTACTTTCTGCAGAAATGTCAAACGGTGAAATTATTCCCTTGGATACTCTTGTAGTTGGTGATACACAACGATATAAAGATCTTGATGATATCAGTAAACTTGTATATTCACGCGTGAACATATATCAAGCAGCTGAAGAAAGATTTCCGACAAAGGTTATTCCTCAATTCGGCAATCAAGTGTGGCTTTGTTGTTGTGGTACAAAGAACCCATTAGCAAACCATGAATGCGAAAAATGCGGACGAGAAAAGGAATGGCAAAAGCAAACCGTTACGGGCGATATTCTTTTTGACACGCGAGAAAGAATGGTTTCTGACCCTCGCGAAGTTACATTACACGACAAAAGCCGATTTGCTCAGAATAAATATTTAGAAACCAAGGAAGAAACAGAAGCCAAGATCGAGCAATACGAAAAAGCCATAAAGAACATCGCTTATGAAGAAAAGCAAAAGCAACGTCGTCAGATGATGATTATTCCTAAAATTTTGCTTGTTGCTCTTGTGATATATTTATTGACTTTGGTTTTTCGTATAATTCTCGAGTTTCAAGAACCCGAAGCAGAAAATGCAATTGGATTTTTGTATCATTCGATAATCAATAAACTCATAATATAGTGTTACATTAAGGATTATTTAAGGTGGATGGGTATATATAGAGGTACAGCATATATGAAGATATCCAAGCAATCATCTTTTTGATGATGTTTCATAATATCCCCAATTAATCCCCCTTTTTGGCAAAAGGCACACGCTTTGCGTGTGCCTTTTGCTTTATAAATAACCCTAAGAAAGTTTATCGGCTTCTTCAATCCCGATAAGAAAACGCCTCTCGTTTCGAGAGGCGTTTAAATTAATCATTTTTAAATTCGAGTGGCAGAAATTCTTCGGGTATATATTTTTTCAATGTGACATTAAGGTTTTTGAGCGAAAAACCACCGCCCAAAAGCGTTGTTTTATGGTTTTTTTCGTACCGAACAACACCGTGTTCTGCAGCTAATTCTTCGGTATAATCAATCAGAGGATAAATTTTGAAATTTCTATATCCTGTATCATTTGAAGCAACGCGCGTTTTTTTCGTATAATGCGTTACTATCGGAACAAATAGGGGAGTGTCAATGTATACTTCACCCGTTGCACCGTCTCTTATAATATCCAAAGAGAGCATACCCGCGAGCATGTTTTTCCCTGCGACCATGCCTGATACAAAATTTCCGAGCGAATATATATCAGCAACTGCGTTTGGTGAGTTGAAACAGGGGTAACCAATAATTTTCCACTCGTTCAGCCGAGTAATGTTTCTTGGTTAATATACGCAACATCGGCGTGATTTATATCTTCAGTAACAAATTCATAAATTTGAGAAAAATCATATTCGATATTATGAAGGTCGCCGAAGTCGGGTCTTTTGTTGTTTTGGATCGCTTTGCGCTCGATTGCATCGTAAAATACAGAAGGGTGTATTATGTTATCTGGACAGGCCAAAAAAGAAACCACAGTAATGAGCGAAAATACAGCACATGCTGTTTTAAAATCGAATGAATTTTTCATAATTACCACAGTTTTTTTGACATACGCATATTATATACATGATTTCTAAAAATCAAGAGCTTTCCTTATATTAACAAGCAATATGCTTGACTTTTTTGATAAAAAAATATATAATACAAAGGAAAATATTAAGGAGATGTAGTTATGAAAAAACTGTTAGCATCAATACTTTCTTTGATTATTATTTTTTCCGCTTTTCCGCTCTCGAATTTTGCGATAACAGCGAGTGAAACGGATATTCCTGTTATTTACGGAGACAATGCGTATGTTTCCTGTAAATCTGCTACCATTATGGATGTTAACGGCACGAAATTTAACGCTGTTGAAGAAATTAAGTTCAGCGTGAACGTTAATGTGTCGGACTGTTCTTCTACGTTCAGTTTTATTTACCTCAACGGTAAACAAGTTTGCCGTTTGGTAGATGGCGATAATATTATCGAATTGAGTTCGAGCGATCTTAAAGACGGCAAAAATGAACTCATGCTATACCTTGGTCACGATTATTATACATATACCAACGAAGACGTTTATGGTAGCGTAAATATCGACGATATTACTGTTGAATCCGTTACTTTCACGGGTCTCGATTTTGTTAAACCCGAAAGCATGAATATGTATATGCCTATAATTGGCGAAGCAGGAACAACACTCAAAAACGTTCCTTATGCCGATGCAATCAAGGTGGGAGATGGTTGGTTTGCTGAAACTGATTTGGGTGGCAGCACTCCCGAAAACCCCGTGTTTATCGGATATGTCTTTGAAAAACCTGCAACTGACGGTATTTTCTATGTTGATACAACAAAAATACCCGACGGTAAATATAACGTTACTTTCAAGAATGAAAGCAACACCGTCGATTCTAAAGAATATATCATCGACAACACAACTCCGAAGATTTCCTTCTCTCACGCAAATGGCGCTCAATTAACTCGATTTGATAAAATCGACGTATCTTTTGACGATTTGACTTTGACCGAAACATCGACTTTGATTGACGGTGTTTCTATCGAAAAGGTTAAGTTCGAAGAACTTGCTATTGGTTCGCATACCGCATTCGCATCTGCATCTGACAGAGCAGGTAATAAAACAACAAAAATGATTCTCTTCGAAATGGTTGATAAAAATCATACTATAAATTTCAGCGACAAAAAAATTTCCGGCAAAATAAATGGAGATTCTAAATTATTTTCGGCTGATATTCTCGAAACCATATATATGTACGAGAATAGATACGGCGAACTTAATCAGAATTACCTTCGTTCTTCCGATGAAGTTTTGATTTCTTTCAATGATAAAGAGAACTTAAAAACCACCGCTATCGGAAATGCTGTTCCTTATCAATCATTCGTTGTTGATACAGAAGGCAATGAAAAAGCAGTTGTTTCTTATACCGGTGAAACCGGCAACGGAAGCGATATAGTTTTAAAAGCTTGGAACTATAAGGAAAAACGTTTTGACATTATCGGTGAAACTAAAAGTGGCGAATCGATAACCTTGAATATCGATCTCGAAACATATTCATATGACGACAAAATGAGAGTTAACGCGATTCCAAAGCTTGTTTATAACGGAAGCGATACGATTCTTTGGAACTCTGATACACAATACTATTCTAGATTCGAAGACCTTAACGAATTCTATTATAAAGTCAATCAATACGCTGCTCAAGAATACAAGAACGGCAATATCGGTTATTGTGTACACACAGGTGACCTTGTTGACCAAACCTTCTTGGGTGACGAAATCGCACATACAGAGTACGCTGTAGCTGATAAAGCACAGAACATTCTCGACGAAGCAAAAGTCCCCAACGGCGTCGTAAGCGGTAACCATGACGTTGTTCACGAAGAAGCTAATTATGGTTATTACTACGAATATTTTGGAGAAGATAGATATAAAGATTTCGATTGGTACGGCGGAAGTTTGAATAACAATATGCACCATTACGATCTTGTATCTATTGGCGCTCATGACTTTGTATTTATGTATCTCGGTTGCTACAAAGAGGCTGAAGAGGATACAATCGCTTGGGCTAATGCAGTTTGTCAAAAATATCCCAACAGAAACGTTATTATTGCTACTCATGAATATCTTCTTCCTTCCGGCGAATATTCAGGCGACAGAGCAGAAGTGATTTGGGATAAAATCGTAGTTCCTAATAATAACGTTGTAATGGTACTTTGTGGTCACAACGACGGTGTATGCGATCAGCTTCATCAGGTTGGCGACAGCGATAGATATGTACTAGAAATACTCGCTGACTATCAGTTCAGTGAACTCGGTGTGGGACCTCAGCACGTTCTCAATGGTTATACTTGCGACGGTGAAGGGTTCATTCGTTTGATGACATTTAACGAAGCAGGACAAGTTATCACCACAACATATTCTCCTGTTGCTGAAGAATATGATGCAAATCCTTATAATTTCTTCCCATCATATGCAGATAGTTTTGTATATGATTTGAAACTGGTTAAATCTGATCGATCTATCAAAACAACTGAATTCAATGTAGTTGTAAACCCTGATGAAATCGGCTCGCTCAGTGAAGAGTCCATCAACGTTAAGAGTTATGATGCAGTGTATGCAGAAATTAACAATAACGGAAAAACAGAATATTCGAAAGTATATATTATAGACAGCTATAAATCCGATTATTCTGCTAGCAATCACACTTATGAAACTCCCGAATATGAAAAAGTTTTTATTACCGGATACGAAAATGTAAGCGAAAACTTCCGTTATAACGAAAAGAATACGTTCCCCAATAACCCTGCTATTGAAATGGGACTTAATCTTCTTCCTGAAGATATTAATTTGTTGGTTAAATCATCTGGAACAAGTTCTTATGTATTAGAAAATGCAGAAAACGGCGGTTTCAAAATCACACATGAACTAGTTGCATCAACGCATTGGATAACATTTACCAATAACATTTATGAACAGGTTGATCTTTCCGAATACAATCGTTTGTATTTTGGTGTTACTGCAGG
>JAZOSQ010000011.1:0-21560 GCA_045657245.1 Eubacteriales bacterium
AACGGGATTTTAATTTGTGGGGTCCTCGAGAAGTCGTTAGACTTCTTGGGGTGATCTTATTTATTTCTCTTGATAAGATACGATACGAACGTTGCGATACCGTATATCACGAAAAAAATCATCGTCGCAAAGAACAACAAGATTATCCATGCGCTGGCTTTTACATTCGATGTTCCTGCGTGGAGAAGATATACACAAACCATCGAAGCAACATAGTTCATCAAAATGTGAAGCGAACGTTTTGCAGCCGATGAAAGTTTCTTCGCTTGTAGCACCAAGAACGAAAAACCATAAACCGCCGAATACAACGCTATCGCAAGGTTATTCTCGATAAGACGGGAAGCGAACGCACTGTTGTCCGCAACAGAAACCGCACTACCCGATGACACCGCCGACATTCCCATAGCAACAAAAGCGAGCCAAAGGAAACTTAAAACAGCGTATGCACCGCAAGCACGAAAACCGCATTTTATAAGTTCTGTCTTTTTATCGTTCATTATGCGTTAAGAGGACGGATGAATCCTGCTGTTTTTTCAGTAAGTGTGCTGGGATCGGTGGATGCTACGATAACACATTCGATCTTGTGCTGGGAAGTGATTTTTTCAACCTTAAGTACGAATTCTTCGAACGCTGCGATGTCGTTACCGCAAATTTTAAGCGCGCTGTCGATGAAGAGTTCGGTTATATCATAGTTGCCCGCAAGCATACCGCAAACAAATCCGTAAAGCTTGTCTGCGTCGTCAACGCCATATTCAAGAGCATCAACCAAACGAGCATGATATTTAATATCAAAAGTGAGTTTTCTGCCACATTCGATGCAGATTACAACACCACTGGTTTCTTTGGATGCTTTGTTAACTTCTTCGATAAGAGTCTTGGTTTTGCCTGTTCCTTTTACTCCAACAATAAGTTGCATAATATAACTCCGTTCTTCCGGCACAGTGAATTTTAGAAACCGCCGAGCGTTGCCGGATGCAACGACGATTTTTATCTGTTATTATTTTACTTTATTTTCACGAAAAAATCAATAGGTATTATCATATTGAATTGATTTTTTTGATAAGTTCTGCTTTGCCCTGTTCATAACCGGGTTTTCCAAGCAGTGCGAACATATTTTTCTTGTATTCTTCGACACCGGGTTGGTCAAACGGGTTGACACCGAGAATATAACCCGAGATGGCGCAGGAAGCGAACATGAAGTATATCAACTGACCGAGAGAATATGCATCTTTGCCACCAAAATCGATTATAAGGCTGTCTGTACCGCCTGTACGATGCGCAAGAAGTGTGCCCATCATCGCTTTTTGGTTAATCTCGTCCATTGTGACACCTGCAAGGAAGTTCAAACCATCGCCGTTATCCTCATCATACGGAATCTGAGGCGAGTTTGCATCATATTTCCCTGCACGGCAAATCGTTTCGAAAATTATCGGGTTTCCGTCTTGAACAAACTGTCCGAGAGAGTGAAGGTCGCTACTATACGTTACAGAAGCAGGGAACAGGCCCTTCTTCTCCTTCCCTTCGCTTTCACCGAAAAGCTGTTTGAACCATTCGCCCATAAAACGAAAATCAGGATCATAGCTTACCAAAAGTTCGTTTGTTCTGCCTTTTGAAAGCATAATATTTCTCATTACTGCGTATTTGTACGCAGGATTATCAAGACCTGCCGAGCGAATTGCCTCCATCTCGTCAACCGCCCCCAAAAGAAGCGCATCGGTATCGATACCCGAAACGGCAATCGGAAGCAAACCAACCGCAGTCAAAACTGAATATCTTCCGCCGACATCGTCGGGAACCGTGAAGCATTCATATCCTTCCTTCTTCGCGAGTTCGAGCAATGCACCTTTGTGTGCATCTGTAGTCGCAACAATTCTCTTTGCGGTTTCTTCCTTGCCATAGCGTTTTTCCATATATTCACGAATCAAGCGGAACGCAACCGAGCTTTCGGTTGTTGTGCCCGATTTACTGATAACGTTAACACTTACACGCTTTCCTTCGCAAAGCGAAAGCACGGCATTCAATTCACCGCCTGCAAACGAGTTGCCGAGGAAGTATACGCAAGGATCCCCTGTATTAAGTTGATTATGATAAGCTGTTTTCAAATATTCGATAACCGCACGCGCGCCAAGATATGAACCGCCGATACCGACGACGATCAAAACGTCGCTCGTTTCACGGATTCTTTTTGCACATTCTTTTATGCGTTGATGCTCTTCGCTGTCAGGACGGATTCCAAGATCACGCCAGCCAATGAATTCATTACCCTTTCCGGTGCCTTCCCACAGCTCTGTATGAGCTTGTTTAAGACGTTCATCAAAAACGGTAAAATCGGCATCAGTAACACTTTGAACTTGCTTATATCTAAAGTTTACCATATCAATATCCACCTTTTTGTTTTTTTCGGCGAACCAATCGGGAATTACTCCATTTCGCCAAGATAGATTGCGTTGTTTTTGCCAAGGAAATATTGTTTTATGATGTTTCTCATATCGGCGGGATAAAGCTCTTCATGTCTTATGTTGTCGATATTAAGCCATTTTGTTCCGATTTGGTTTGAATCGTAAGAAAGTTTTGTTTCGTCAATATCACTCACGATATCACAAACAAACATAAATTCGATTCTATGGGTTTCGTTATCGAAGCCTTCGCGAATAAAGAGGAGGCTTTTCGGTTCTACGGTATAACCCGTTTCTTCCTGAACTTCACGCTTGAGCGCATCAATCATAAGTTCGTCCGGACGTTGTTTTCCGCCGGGGAGAGTATAATATTCTTTTCCTTCTTCAGAACGCATTTTTACGGTCAAAAGACGGGTTCTGTCGATAATTATTGCTTTAATCGAGTTCCTGATTGTCATGGGAGTTCTCCTGTTTTATATTATCACCCTGCAACGACACCGTAACCGAAAATTTCTTTTCTGTTACGTTATAATGAATAACGAGGATTTTATCGTCATACATCGCCGAGCGAGGATATTTATCGCTGTTGAATTTGATTCCACAATCTTTTTCAAGCTTTGATATATACTCGTTAATTTGCTCTGTCGTGACGTCGGTATAATATGCCGCCATATAACTTTCGTCACCGTGGAAAGAGCTGTAATTATCCGAGAAGGGCGGCAGACCTTTTGTAACGCCTTCGCCCCACTGAAGCTCTTCCGTACTGTCGGGAACCACTATGATTACAACAATCAAAGCCACCAAAAGCACAGCAACGCCAATTGTTATACCCAAAGCAAGCTTTGAGCCCATCACCTTGTTCTTTAGGTCAAGGAATAGTTTACGCGTTTTCGTTAAAATCTCGTTTATCTTTTCTTTCATTTTCTCTTATCCTGATACCATCTTACGATGAAGAGAGCGGATGCACCGGCAAGCAACACAAATACAACAGCAAGTATCGCCATGACTCTTGCAACGTTGTCACTGTTTCCGTCATTGTCTGTTTTTGCTCCGTTAATTAACGCAAACTCGACCTCGATGGTATGGTCGCAAGAAACGTTTTCCAACTTGCCTTCGAATTTTTCTCTGCCGTTTGCACCTTCGACAGCAACACCGTCAACGATGACACGATCAATCATGTAACCGTTTTGTGCAGTTATGCGATACATAAAGTTTTCGCCAAGAGTTACTTCAGTTTCGCCGTTAGGATCGATCATACCGCCGTGTTTTGTGACGGTTGATGTGATCTTAAACTTCGAAAATTCGCTCTTTGCCAAAACCACAACTCCGTCGTCATTGCCATATGCAAACTTTCCGGATATTGCGTTTTCAACACCGATTGCTTCGGAAGCGGTTTCCTTAAGATAGAAGCTCGATTTTGCGCTATCATAAAGATACATCGCAACATCGCTTCCGTTGTAGGATTCGCCGATATTGAACGAAATGAGTGTACCTTCGGGGAATTCTCTGTTAATCGAAACACTATAAATTATGTGAGCGACATCTTTCTTACCACTCGCATTGATTACGTTTTCGATATTTGTATAAAGGTCGCCTCCGTTGAGTGCAACTATTTCGAAAGCAGTATAATCATCATCGCCAACAGTTATTCCGCCGTAAGGAAGATATACCGTGCCATTTTCATGGCGGAATTCAACATATTTTTTGCCACTTAAAGTTTCAATCTTTTGGAAAACTTCTTTGGCAACGGTTTTTTCACCGGTAACGTCAATAACGATAGGGTTTGCAAACCAATCGATGTCTTCTACATTAACTACCTTTGCACCATTTTCGTCTTCTGCGTTTTTGAAACGTATTTGAACCGAAACGTCCTTTGTGACGTTTTTCAAAATGTATGAATTTTCTTCAACCTCAATTATTTCGTCGCCAACAGTGAAGGTGTCGAGTACATAACCTTCATCAGGAGTGATCTCGAAAGTCACATCACCGCCGACCTTAACCGAAACATCCGTGCCGGTGTTACCGAGGATCGTGCTGTCTCCTGCCTTTACTGTACCACCGGAACCAACGAAAACGTTCACTTTGCAATTCTGTTTGTCGGTATTTGACGTTGCTGCACGCATAACGGTTTTTACCGTTATAGGACCGTTTGCATAAAAATAGTACGTTCCGTCTTCGTCCAAATATCTTTTGGGTTCGGAAATTTCGGCAATGCCGACAATTTCATATCCTTCGCCGGGAACGACCGTGAAGGTATAACGTTTCCCCTTCGTTAAATAGCGAACAACCGATTTAGAAGCAAGTTCGTTGTTTTCGACAGGATCAACACCATCGATTGTATATTTACCGGGGCCGACAAGAGTGAAGGTTACGGGAACAACGCCATAAAGGAACTTGAGCTCGGTATTCTTTTCAATGACAAATTCATACGAATCGGAAGTCATCGAAACGAGAGAAGTTCCATGGAAAAGCGTCGCCTTCGATGCATCAAACTTACCGTCAACCGTAAATTGAACCTTTACGTTATCACCGGTCATATATTGAGCAGACGAAGATTCAACCTTCTGCCCGTTTATGAAAACCAAATAATCGGATGCGCCGGTTGTTTCGACAGAAAGTGACACAGGAGTGGGGAGTTTTTTAAGGACAACCTTCAAAGAATGTTCTTTGCCGAATTCAAGGCCATAAAACATATTGCCAAAAACATTTTGAGTTTTCGGGAGAGCGTTACCATTGAAAGTGACACTTACGATTTCATATCCTTCTTTTGGTGAAACCTGAATGTCTATATCCTTATCGGTTCCGACAAAATCTTTGGATTTTTCGTCACCGTTTATTTTGATGATTGCGTTTTCCGAACCGCCTTCGACGGAAATTTTCACCGTGTATGTAGTAGGTGTTGTTTCTTCGGAAGGAGTGTCAGAGGGGGCTTCGGAATTTGATTCGGAAGGGTCGGTTGTGTCTCCGCCGTTATTCGTTGAACCCGTGCCATTGCCCGATTCCGCCATCGCAAAAATAGCAAAAGGCGTCATCATCAACAACGCAGAAAGAATAAAAGCGATGAATTTCGTGCTGGTTTTCATATTTCCTCCGACAAAATAGTCATACTGTAATTGACAAGTCTTTATTAATCTGTTATACTTCTTCAAGAATATATTAAATACATTATAAAACATATTTTATAATAATGCAAGAGTTAGAAACAAACTGTACGAATTTTTTTACGAAAGGACTTATAAATTATGGCAGAAAAGAAGTTCGTTGAGGAAATCACTCCTATGGAGGAAGATTTTGCTCAATGGTATACCGATATCGTTAAGAAAGCCGAGCTTATCGAATATACCTCTGTCAAGGGTTGCCTTGTTATTCGTCCCTATGCTTATGCAATCTGGGAAAACATCCAAAAAATCCTCGATTCCGCATTCAAAGCAACAGGACATGAAAATGTATGTATGCCCATGTTCATTCCCGAAAGTCTTCTTCAGAAGGAAAAGGACCACGTTGAAGGTTTTGCGCCCGAGGTTGCTTGGGTAACCCACGGTGCCAGCGAAAAGCTCGAAGATCGCCTTTGCGTCCGTCCAACAAGTGAAACCCTCTTCTGTGAACACTATTCGAATATCATCCATTCCTATCGCGATCTTCCCAAGCTTTATAACCAATGGGTAAGCGTTGTACGTTGGGAAAAGACAACACGTCCCTTCCTTCGTACCCGTGAATTCCTCTGGCAAGAAGGACATACCATTCACGCAACCGCAGAAGAAGCAATCATCGAGACCGAACAGATGCTCAACATTTATGCCGATTTCTGCGAAAATGACCTTGCAATGCCCGTTATCAAGGGTCGCAAGACCGAAAGCGACAAGTTCGCAGGTGCGGAAGCAACCTACGCTATCGAAGCTCTTATGCACGACGGCAAGGCGCTTCAGGCAGGCACAAGTCACTATTTCGGCGACGGTTTCGCAAAAGCGTTTGACATCACCTACACCAACAAGGAAAACAAGAAGGTTCATCCCTTCCAGACTTCTTGGGGCGTTACAACCCGTCTTATTGGTGCGGTTATCATGACTCACGGCGACAACAGAGGTCTTGTTCTTCCTCCCGCAGTCGCTCCCGTTCAGGCGGTTATTATTCCTATCGCACAGCACAAGGAAGGTGTTCTCGACCGTTGTGCAGATCTCAAAAACGAACTTGCTTCGGCAGGAATCCGTGTTAAGCTTGACGACAGCGATATGAGCGCAGGTTGGAAGTTCTCCGAATACGAAATGAAGGGTGTTCCCGTTCGTATCGAGCTTGGTCCGAGAGATATCGAAGCAGGCAACTGTGTTGTTGTTTCTCGTGTCAGTGGCGAAAAGAAGATTGTTCCGCTTGAAAACATCGGCGAAACCGTTAAAGAGGCTCTCAAGACCGTTCGTGACGAAATGTTTGAAAAAGCAATCCAGAACCGCGCTACTCACACTTATGAATGCACTACCCTAGACGAAATCTCCAAAGCTCTTGAAGAAAACGGTGATGGTTTCGTATTCGCACCTTGGTGTGGCGACGAAGCTTGTGAAGATATGGTCAAAGAAAAGACCGGTATCGGCTCTCGTTGTATCTATGACGAAGTTTCTGTCGGAAACAAATGTGTTTGCTGCGGAAAAGAAGCAAAGCACAACGTTGTTTGGGCGAAAGCTTATTAATCAAAAATACCCAACAAAAATAAAAAAACGCGGAAAGCTTCAAACTTTCCGCGTTTTTGTTTTTTATTGATTTGTTTCACCATTGACAATGACACCAAGTAATTTTGCGTTTGCTGTTTCAATCGTCGAGAGTGCTTTTTCAAATTCAGAATAGAGCGAAACCTTGCTTCTTACAATAAGAATCACGCCGTCTGCAAGTTTAATTACAGGCAACGCAGCCGAAACGACATTAAGAGGCGGCGTATCGAAGATTATAAAGTCGAATTGTGCTTCCAATTCTTCCAAAATCGAGAAAATTCTGTCATTTGCGAGTATTTCCGACGGGTTGGGGACAATTATTCCTGCCGGAAGACAGAAAAGGTTCGCATATCGGGTTTCGGCAATAACGTCCTGCAGAGAAATCTGTTCAGAAACAATGTTTGTCAACCCGGGTTGGTCGGAAACGCCGAAAGCCTTATGTATTTTTGGTTTCTTCAAATCGCAATCGATGATAAGAACTCTTTTCCCTTCTTGCGCAAACGAAATCGCGATATTAACCGCGGTTGTGGACTTGCCTTCACGGGGGCTTGCGCTGGTTACAACAAGCTTCTTGTTACCTTCTTTTATGAGAGAAAGGTTTATGTTGTTTTTAATCGTTTTATATGCTTTTCGAACTGCCAAAACGTTGTCTTCTTTGGCATTAACGTCTGATTTTTTAATCATTTTTTCGTTCCTCCATTACCCTTTTTCTTGTTCTTGTTAAATTCGGGAACAGAGCCGAGTATTGGCACGTTATATCTTTCCGAAAGTTGGGAAGCGGTGCGGACGTAAACATCGAGAATGTCCTTCAAAAGTGCGAAAACAAACGCGACGATAAATCCGACAAGCGCTGCAATTGCGCCAACAACAGAAGTTTCCACGGTCGCAAGTTCGGGAGACAAAGGTCCTTCGATAGTCTTACAATCAAAATCGCCGTATATTTCGGAAATATAGATCGGAGCTGTTTGAACTATGGTGTTTGCAATTATATGAATATCGTTTTTCTGAGACGAATTATAAGTCACTCTTATAATCTCTGTACCTTCCACCAAAGAAAACGAGGCGGCCTCGCGGAGATCCTTCACCGAATATTTTTTCATAACGTTTACAGGCAATTCTTGTCGAACCGAAACGAAAAATTTATCGGTGTCGAGAACGTGTATGAACGATTCGGAAAACAAGCGTGTTTCCGCCACATCGATACCCTCGTTCTCGGTTTCCAAAAGCAAAAAATCAGCCGTTGTATAGTAATTCGGAGAAACAACAAGCCTCATAAAAGCAAACGTGCCGCCGAAGCAAAGAAACGCCGTAGCAAGCAGGGTTGCGATATTCTTTTTCAAAATTGTTTTTATCTTCTTCAACGTAATCTTCTTTTTCATATCAATCGTCTCCTTGCTTTGGATATTTTAACATTTTATCACCATTCTGTCAATAGCAGCTCTTGTTTTATAGGTATTTTTGTCCATATTAATCAACAAAAGCTATTGACTTCAACGCGATAAAGTGATAAAATCTTATTTGTAAGAAAATGACGTTATTTTGAGGAGATTTTATTATGCAACGTATTTTTAACTTTTCTGCAGGACCTTCCATGCTTCCCCTTTCGGTGCTTGAAAAAGCGGCTTCCGAAATGACGAATTTCGGCGATAGCGGAATGTCCGTTATGGAAATGAGCCACCGTACTCCCGTATATCAGAGCATCATTGACGAAGCAGAAAGCAATCTTCGCAAACTTATGAATATTCCCGACAATTATAAAGTTCTTTTCCTTCAGGGTGGCGCTACTCAGCAATTCTCCGCTGTTCCGCTTAACCTTATGAACAAGAACGGCAAGGCAGATTATATCGTTTCCGGTATGTTCTCGAAGAAAGCTGCTGACGAAGCTGCAAAATACGGTGAAGTTAACGTTATTGCTTCTTCCAAGGATAGAAACTTCGCATACGTTCCCGAAGTTAACGAATTCTCTCCCGACGCAGACTATGTTCACATCTGCTATAACAACACCATTTTTGGTACTGTTTATAACTATATCCCCGACACCGGCGATATTCCTCTTGTTGCGGATATGTCTTCGGGTATTCTTTCCCGTCCTATCGACGTTTCCAAGTTCGGTCTTATCTATGCAGGTGCACAGAAGAACATGGGTCCCTCCGGTCTTACCGTAGTTATCGTTCGTGAAGACCTCCTCGGCAATGCAAGAGAAGGCACTCCCGTTATGCTCGACTATAAGGTTCAGGCAGACAACGGTTCTATGTATAACACTCCTCCCTGCTATTCTATCTATATCGCAGGTCTTGTTTTCAAATGGCTTTTGGAAACAGGCGGACTTGAAGCAAGAGAAAAGATCAATATCGAAAAGGCAAACATCCTTTATGACTTCCTCGACGAAAGCAAACTTTTCAGCGCTACCGCTGACAAAGAATTCCGTTCTCTCATGAACGTTTGCTTTGTTACCGGCGACGCAGAAAAGGATAAGGATTTCTGTTCTCTCGCTTCCAAAGCAGGTTTCGTTAACCTTAAAGGCCACCGTTCCGTTGGCGGTATGAGAGCTTCCATCTATAACGCAATGCCCGTTGAAGGTGTTGAAAAGCTCGTTGAATTTATGCGTAACTATGAAAAGGAGAATGCATAATGACAAACATTAAGCTTTATAACAAGATCAGCCAGATTGGTCTTGATGTATTCGATAACAACAAATATTACGTTGCTGAAGACGCAAACGCTCCCGAAGGTATTCTCGTTCGCAGCGCAGCGCTTCACGATGAACCCTTCGGAAAGGAACTCCTTGCAATCGCTCGTGCAGGCGCAGGTGTCAACAACATTCCGATCGACCGTTGCAGCGAAAACGGTATAGTAGTTTTTAATAC
Organism: Eubacteriales bacterium; assembly: GCA_045657245.1. Lineage (GTDB taxonomy): Bacteria > Bacillota > Clostridia > Oscillospirales > CAG-382 > Coliplasma. The sequence continues at coordinate 9,961 of JAZOSQ010000011.1, forward strand.
CCCCGGCGCAAACGCAAACGGTGTTAAGGAACTTGCGATCGCAGCTCTCCTTCTCGCTTCCCGTGATATCGTTGGCGGTATCAACTGGGCTTCCACTCTCAAAGGTCAGCCCGAAGTCGGCAAGCTCGTCGAAAAAGGCAAAAGCAAATTCGTCGGTCCCGAAATCAAGGGCAAAACCCTCGGCGTTATCGGTCTTGGCGCTATCGGCGGTATGGTTGCAAACACCGCATCTTCCTTGAAGATGGACGTTGTTGGTTGCGACCCTTACATCACTGTTAAGAACGCTTGGTCTATCTCTCGTGCTGTTCGCAGAGCTGACGATTATGATGCAATCTATGCACAGAGTGATTATATCACCTATCACATTCCTTCTCTCCCCTCGACAAAGGGCATCATCAACAAAGAAAACATCGCAAAGATGAAAGACGGTGTTCGTATCGTAAACCTCTCCAGAGGTGACCTCGCGAACATTCCCGACCTTATCGAAGCTCTTGAAAGCGGAAAGGTTGCTTCCTATGTAACCGACTTCCCCTGCGAAGAACTCATCGGTATTCCTCACGTTGTATGTATCCCCCACCTCGGCGCATCTACTCCCGAATCGGAAGACAACTGTGCCGTTATGGCGTCCGAACAGCTTGTTGACTACATCGAAAACGGTAACATTCGCAATAGCGTAAACTATCCCGAAGTTGTTCTTCCCCGTACCGAATCGAACCGTGTTATCGTCCTTCACGAAAACGTGCCCAACATCATTACACAGATCTCCGCTGCACTTGCAAGTGATAACGTAAACATCGAATCGCTTCTCTCTCAGGCAAAGGGCAACAACGCAGTTTCTATCTTCGATTCCAACGACAACATCAACGAAGCTGTTGTTGCTGACATCGCGGCTGTAAAAGGCGTTGTCAGAGTTTTGGTTAGATAAATTAAACAACTATGAAAACGGACTCAATCGAGTCCGTTTTTTGTTGCCTGCGCAACGAAAGATTTTTCCGACTTTGGATATAATAAAGAAAAAGGAGGAAGAATTATGAAATTTGCATTTTTTGATACAAAGTCCTATGATATCCCCTCTTTCGAAAAATACGGAAAGGAGAAAGGGATTGAATTTAAGTTTTTCGAAACGAAGTTGAACAAAGATACCGTCAATCTTGCGAACGGTTGCGACGGTGTTTGTGTTTTCGTGAACGATACCGTTAATTCTCTTGTTATCGACAAGCTCCATGAACTTGGAATAAAGATTATTGCGCTTCGTTGTGCAGGTTACAACAACGTGGACATAAAACACGCTTTCGGGAAAATTCATATCGTTCACGTCCCTGCATATTCACCCTATGCCGTCGCGGAGCACGCGATCGCAATGCTTCTGACCTCAATTCGCAGAATACACAAAGCGTATATACGTACGAAAGACCATAATTTCTCGCTTTCGGGATTGACGGGGTTCGACCTTCACGGCAAGACCGTAGGTGTTATCGGAACGGGAAAAATCGGACGTGTTTTTGTTGATATCTGCAAGGGTTTTGGTATGAACGTTATTGCTTATGACAAGTTTCCCGCAAAAGATGCCGACATTAACTATGTCACGCTCGACGAAATTTTCGAAAAAAGCGACATAATCTCGCTTCATTGTCCTCTGACCGATGAAACTAGGCATATGATTGACAAAGAGGCAATCGAAAAGCTCAAAAAGGGCGTCGTTATAATCAACACCTCTCGCGGCGCATTGATCGATGCCGAAGCACTTCTCGAAGGAATCAAATCAAGGCGCATCGGCGCGGCTTGTCTTGACGTTTATGAGGAAGAAGCCGACGTGTTCTTCGAGGACGTTTCGGGACATATTATGGACGACGACACTCTCGCACGGCTCATCTCGATGCCGAACGTACTCGTCACCTCCCATCAAGCGTTCTTGACCGAAGAAGCTCTCAACAACATCGCAGAAACGACGGTAAGCAACATTATCGAGCTCTCCGAAAAGGGTTATTCCGAAAACGAGCTTTGTTACCGTTGCGGAAAAACCGAAAGTTGCAGAAATTGCCGAGAAAAATGTTTTTGAATTAAAAAAAGGTAGGTTAAACACCTACCTTTTCTCTTTATTAAAGTTTTTCGACGCTGTCGCTTGTGAGGATCTCACAACCGTGGGTGACGAGGGCCGCAATCGCTTTATCGTTATCTGCGACACGCATAATGAGATATGCTCTGTCGTGGTCGCGGGAGATGAAAGCATACATATATTCAACGCCAACGTCCTTATCCGCAATCTTGCACATCGTTTCGGCGAATCCGCCCGGTCTGTCGGGAATACCAACGGCAATAACGTCGGTGAGCGAAACGGTCAAGCCCGCTTCTTTCAAGGTTTTTTCCGCTTCGAAGGGCTTATCGACAACAAGACGGAGAATACCAAAATCGGTTGTATCCGAGATAGAAAGAGCACGAATATCTATTCCTGCTTTTGCGATTGTAGAAGTTATTTCGGCAAGTCTGCCGGGTTTGTTTTCGACGAAAACAGAAAGCTGTTTGATATACATTGTCAATTCCCTTTCTATATTTATTAAAGGTTATAGCCGAGTTCGAACGCCTTTTCGTTGACTTCGATGGTCTTTTGAGGAACCGTCGCACGAATCGCTTCAAGACATTCTTCCTTCGAAATTCCGAGTTCCTTCGCCGCAATAGCAAGAAGAACGATATTAACAGCTTTTGCACTGCCCGCCTGTTCTGCAAGCGACAAAGCGTCGGCAGAAACAACCTTAACGCCAAGGTCAGAAATTCTGCCGAGGACGTTTTCGGGGTATTGTGCGTTACCCATAATAACGGGCATCGGGTCGATTTGTGCGGTGTTCGAGATTATTGTTCCGCCTTTTTTGAGGTAAGGAAGCCAACGTGCGCTTTCGAGCGCTTCGAAGGAAATTATCATATCAGCTTCGCCAAGGTCGATAACGGGAGAGAACACCTTTTCACCCGCGCGAACGTAGGTTACAACACTACCTCCGCGCTGACTCATACCGTGAACCTCGCTCACCTTTACGTCAAGTCCCGAATCGATGAAGATTTTACCCATAAGCTTTGAAGCAAGCAAAGTGCCTTGACCGCCGACACCGACGATGAGAATATTCATTGATTTCATACTTTGCCTCCTTATATTGTCTTAATTGCGCCCAAACGGCAGGTTTCAACACAAACACCACAGCCCAAGCACTGATTGGGGTCGATAAACGCTTTGGTTTTGCCGTTTTCCTGTTTTTTCTGGGAAATCGCAGGACAGCCAACCTTCAAACACGCTTTACAGCCAACACATTTATCAAAATCGACAGTCAAGGGTGCGGGGTGTTTTACGTTCTTGAGAAGCGCACAAGGTCTTCTCGAAATAACAAGAGAAGGTTCTTCGGCTTGGAGTTCCTCTGCAACCGCCTGTTTTGTGCCCTTTATATCGAAAGGATCGACAACACGAACACGGTTAATACCGATCGCCTTTGCGAGTGCTTCGAGGTTTACAGCCGTTGTGGGATCGCCTTTTATGGTTTTGCCGTTCAAGGGGTTATTCTGATGGCCGGTCATACCTGTTATCGAGTTATCGAGAACAACAACGGTCGAAATGCCTTTGTTATAAACGATATCAACAAGACCTGTCATACCCGAATGCATAAACGTCGAGTCACCGATAACTGCGATGCTCTTCTTCGCGGATTCGCTTCCTCTTGCGGTATTAAAACCGTGAAGCGCGGAGATCGATGCACCCATACAAACACAAGTATCCATCATCGAGAGAGGTGCTTGTGCACCGAGGGTATAGCATCCGATATCACCGCTGACGTAAAGGTTCATATCCTTCAACGCATAATAAAGGCCTCTGTGAGGACAGCCGGCACAAAGAACCGGGGGACGTGCAGGAATTTCGCCGTCAAAGGAAAGTGTTTCGTTCGATTCGCCAAGGATTACCTTTGCGATGAGCGATTGGTTATATTCGCCGAGGGGTGGGAAAGCTTCTCTGCCGATAACCGAAACGCCAAGCTTAATGCAATGGGTTTCGATGATATCGTCGAGTTCTTCGATAACGTAAAGTTTTTTAACCTTCTTCGAAAATTCGATGATTGCCTTTTCGGGAAGGGGGTTAACAATACCGAGTTTGAGATAGCTTGCCTTTTCGCCGAGTGCTTCGCGAGCGTAAGCATATGTGCTGCCTGCCGCGATAACACCGATTTCGTCGGAGAAAAGCTCTTCTCTGTTTATGCCAAGCTCGAATGCTTCGCTGTCTGCCCATTCGGTGATTGCCTTATTACGAGCTTCAACCTTCGCATGTGCTTTACGAGCCATCGCGGGCATCATAACGTTTTTCATAACGTCACGTTTGTATTCGCGAAGTTCTTTTTCTTCTCTGCCCGTAAGGGTTACGAGAGAACGGGAATGGGAGATTCTTGTTGAGAGGCGCAACAAAACGGGAGTATCGAAGCGTTCGGAAAAGTCATATGCATATTTCGTGAAGAAAAGTGCATCCGCGCTGTCCGACGGTTCGAACATAGGAACTTTCGCTGCGATTGCGTGATGACGGGAATCCTGTTCGTTCTGGGAAGAATGCATTCCGGGGTCATCGGCAACAGCACAAACCATACCGCCGTTTACACCGATATAAGAAGCGGTATAAAGAGGGTCTGCCGCAACGTTAAGACCAACGTGCTTCATCGCACAAAAAGATCTTGCACCGCCGAAGGAAGCACCGACAGCAACCTCAAAAGCAACCTTTTCGTTGGGTGCCCATTCGCTGTATATTTCGTCATATTTGGAAGCGGCTTCGGTAATCTCGGTACTCGGTGTGCCGGGATAGGAAGATATAACACGCACGCCTGCTTCATAAAGACCTGCGGCAACCGCTTCGTTGCCTAAAAGTAATTTCTTTTCCATATTTATCTATCCTTAATCGTTTATTATATGTTGCGTGAATTGGATCTAACAACCCTTCAGACAAAACCTTCGGTTTTGCCAGCTCCCCTTACACAGGGGAGCCAAAATGCGTTTTCCGTAGGATAACGCCATTTGATGAAGATTCCATGAAAATCGGCGACATGTGCGTCGATTTTCATACCTACGATGTCCGCGAGTGTCGAGCCATGGGGTCCCCGCAAAATTCATTTTGTGGGGTATAGGCGAGGCGCGACGGCGCGAGCGAACGGACATCCGAAAAGCGTCAGCGATTTCGGGGTCCCCGCGAAACTTGTTTCGTGGGGATTTTATTTATTTTCGTTACGAAGGTCCAAAACTCTCTTTGCTTTACCCGTAAAGCGTTCGATAGAGTTCGGTTCGACGAGGTTTACTTTGATTTCTATGCCGAGAATGTTCTTGATATTATCGTGGATACGTTTTTGAAGCGCAACAAGTTCGCCGTAGCGGTCGAGGAGAGAACCGTCAACAAGCTCGACTCGAACTTCCATAGAATCGGAATAACCCTCTCTTCTGAGAACGATCAAATAGTTCGGGCTGATACCGTTTATGCCGATAAGCGCACTTTCGACCTGAGAAGGAAATACGTTTACGCCGCGAACCTTGATCATATCGTCGCTTCTGCCGATGATCTTATGCATTCTTGCGGTCGTTCTTCCGCATTTACAAGCATCGTAATTGATATTCGTGATATCCTTCGTGCGATAACGAAGCATAGGAAGACCGCGCTTTGTGAGGTTTGTAACAACAAGCTCACCCGTCGAGCCCTTATCAAGCGTTCTGCCCGATACGGAATCGATGACTTCGCAATAGAAATGGTCTTCGTTGATATGCAAACCGTCACGGTACATACATTCACCCGACATACCGGGGCCGTTGAGTTCGCTCATACCGTAGTTATCGGTACAGAAGAAGCCGTTGCCCCAATGGGTTTCGATTTCTTTTCTCATTTCGGGAGTCGAACCCTCGCTGCCGAGAATACCGTATTTGAGGTTGTAACTGCTCATCGGATATTTATCCTGCATCGAGCGTGCCGCTTCTGCAAGATACATACAGTAGGAAGGAGTTGCAACGATAGCGTCGGTCTGGAAGTCACGCATAAATTTAAGCTGTTTTTCGGTGTTGCCCGAAGAAGTGGGTACAACGACAGCGCCGATCTTTTCAAGACCGTAATGAAGTCCCAAAGCACCCGTAAACATACCGTAACCGAAGCATATCTGAACGGTTGTGCCCTCGTGAGCACCTGCCGCCATAGCAAGACGTGCAACCTGTTCCGACCAATTTTCGAGGTCTTCTCTCGTATATGCAACGACAGTCGGATTACCTGTTGTACCCGAAGAAGCGTGAACACGGACAATCTGTTCCTTCGGAACCGAAAGCATACCGAAAGGATATGTATCACGAAGGTCGTCCTTCGTCGTATAAGGGATATATTCAATATCCGAAAGGCATTTTATCTTGTCGGCGGTGACGCCTGCCTTTTTGAGTCTTTCGGCATAAAACTTGGAATTCTTTTCGCAATAATCGACAAGCGATTTAAGACGTTCAAGCTGTAATGCTTCCAACTCTTTTCGGGGCATACATTCCATGTCCCTGTTAAAAATTCTGTTTTCCATTTTATTCTGCTCCTTTTTGGAGGGATTCTTCTTTATTGGTAATTGCGCTGACGGTTATAACCGCGATAAGCGAAACCGCCATAGCGACACAAGCGAAATGAGGTCCCATACCGCTCAACAAACCGAATTTACCGAGCGCAAATTCGCTGTTTGTGAGTTTTGCGATAAGAGGAATAATAGCGATGGCAAAACCGCTTATTATCCCCGACCATGCGCCAACCTTTGTGGTTTTCTTATAATAAAGCGCTACGGCATAGGGGGCAAGGAAGCTACCCGAAATTATGCCCCAAGAATAGCTCATCATATCGAGTATCGGCGTACCCGTGCCCTTCCAAGCGATGAAGAAGGAAAGTGCAACGAAAGCGACACAGGCGATTTTTGTGAGAAGCGAAATATCTTTTTCTTTATCTTTTATAATTCTGTCCTGAACAATATCCATCGTAAACGTCGAAGCCGCCGTTATGGTCACGGAAGAAAGTGTCGAAACACTCGCCGCGATAAGCAAAACGAGGATAACACCGATGAGAATATCCGAAACACCCGATTTTATGAGAAGGTTGGGAACAAGATAATCCGTTCCGCCGTCGGGAAGTTCGTTGAAGAACAAATGGGAAAGCGAACCGATGAGATATCCGCCGCCTGCAACAACGAATGCGAATATCGTTGAGATTATCGTACCTCTCGAAACCTCTTTGTCGTCACGAATGCCGTAATATTTATGTATCATCTGGGGCAATCCCCAAGTGCCGAACGAGGTCATAAGCACGGTTGCCCAAAGACCGATATGGTCGAAAGCGTTAAGCTCTAACTTGCTTGTTTCTGCCGCAATGTTCTTGAAACCTTCGGTTATACCGCCGACATCGTTGCTGTTCATAACCGAGAAGATAAGAACAAGAACACCGATAAGCATTACTGCGCCTTGAATGAAATCGGCCTTGAGTGCCGCCATATATCCACCCGCAACAACGATCAATGCGCCTGCAACGGCGATGACGACCATACAGATCCATTCATCAATGCCCAAAAGAATCGAACAAACGCTCGTGAGTCCTTTATATACCGATGCCGAATACGGCAAGAGGAAAACGAAAATGACGATTGCCGAGAAAAGCTTCATTGCTCTCGAGCCATAGCATTTTTCGAAAAATTGAGGCATCGAGGTTATTCCCTTTTCTCTCGTATATGAACGAGTTCTCTTTGCAAGAACGAGCCAAGCGAAAAGCGAACCGATTATCGCGTTTCCGATACCGGGCAAAACACCCCAGATACCGTATTTCCAACCCGTACCGCCGGCATATCCGATGAACATCACTGCGGAAAAATATGCCGTACCATACGAGAAGGCAGACATCCAAGCGCCTGCGTTTCTTCCGCCGACAGTGAAATCACCCATATTTTTCGATTTGTTGTTGTTCAGAAATCCGATTGCAAATATAAACACGGCATAAACGCCGATTGTAAGCCAGATTATTTGTTCACGAGTCATGATGGTTCTTTGGTGCTTTCTATCCTTAAATATATGCTAAACAAATTTACACAAAGTACATTATACTACTTTTTCGACAAATTTCAATAGTTAATTAACGGATTAAAGCGAATTTCCTTTCTTTATTTTCACAAACAAAAAATCCGCATTGCTTATTGCCCTAAAGCATAGCAAATACGGACTGCCGTTTTATTCAACCCAAAGCGTTTATGCTTCGGACATCACATAAGACGGGCAGCCCTTTTTGAAATAATAATAGTAATAATAAAACTTATTCATCATTTTTCGGGTTGCTCCTTTCTTCGTGATTGTTAAGCATTATATCACGTTAATTTGATAAAGTCAATAGTACAGAACAAAAAAATCGCCCGAAATTCTTGGGCGATTTCGTTATAGATATAATTTTATTTTTCCGCGAGGAGTTTTTGGAGTTCTTCCATAAACGCTCCAATATCCTTGAATTGACGGTAAACCGAAGCAAAGCGAATATACGCAACTTCGTCAAGCTCTTTCAATTTTTCCATAACCATCGCGCCAATTCTGTCGGAGGTTATTTCGTTTTGGAGAGAGTTCTGAAGCGAAAGTTCGATTTCGGAAACAAGGTTGTCCATTTGGGAAAGAGTAACTTGACGTTTATCACAGGCACGGATGATGCTGTTCAAAATCTTGTTTCTGTCGAAGGTTTCGCGAGACATATCTTTTTTGATTACAATAAGCGGAAGCGTTTCGATATTTTCATAGGTAGTAAAACGTTTTTGACATTCAAGACATTCTCTGCGGCGGCGGATCGAGCTTCCGTCGGACGAGGGACGAGAGTCGATAACCTTGCTTTCTGCGTGGTTACACAAAGGACATTTCATGACATTACCTCCGATTTGTTTCATAAAAACGACTTCTTACCACTAAATATAGCATATTTTTCGTCATTTGTAAAGTAAAAGCCGTAAATTTTGGTTGACAAATCGAAAAAAAGTGGTATACTCGAATTTAAGGTACGATAAGAAACAGAACAAGTCCTTTACGAAACGGCTTTCCAGAGAGTTGCAACAATCGGGCTGGAATTGCAACAAGACACGCCGTAAGAGATACCGCCTGTTTTGTGCCGACAATTTAATTTTTCAAGTTAAATCACGGGTGGAACCGTGTGGATCTAATCTGCACCCCGACATTTTGCCAACAGTTTGGCATTATGTCGGCTTTTTTATTTTGAATCATCGAAAGGAAAGAATTTATGAAAATCATCATCAACGGAAATTCCGTATGCGTTGAAAACGCGAACACCGTTTATGAAGCGGCAAAAGAAGCCGAACTCATCTCTCGTGCCGTTATTGCCGCAAAGGTTAACGGAAGCGTTTGTGCGCTTAACACCGAAATCAAAGAAGGCGACGATATTGCCCTTCTCACGTTCGCAGAACCCGAAGGAAAACAGGTTTTCCGTCACACTGCGGCACATATTCTTGCTCAGGCGGTCAAACGTCTTTACCCCGAAACAAAGCTCACAATCGGACCTGCCATAGACAGCGGTTTCTATTATGATTTCGACAGCGAAATCCCCTTCACTCCCGAAGTTTTGAAGAAGCTCGAAGACGAAATGAAGAAAATCGTTCGCGAAAACCTTATTATCGAGCGTTTTGAACTTCCGAGAAACGAAGCAATCGCTCTTATGGAAGAAAAAGACGAGCCCTATAAGGTTCAGCTTATCAACGAACTTCCCGAAGATGCGATCATCAGCTTCTACCGTCAGGGTGAATTTGTTGACCTTTGTGCAGGCCCTCACCTTTTCTCGACTGGCGCAGTTAAAGCAATCAAGCTTATGCAATGCACCGGTGCATACTGGAAAGGCGACCAAAACAACAAACAGCTTCAACGTGTTTATGGTGCGGCATTCCCCAGCAAAGACGAGCTTAACGCACATATTGCCCAACTTGAAGAAGCAAGAAAACGCGACCACAACAAGATCGGCAGAGAGCTTGAATATTTCACAACCGTTGACGTTATCGGTCAGGGTCTTCCCATTCTTATGCCCAAGGGCGCAAGAGTTATCCAGCTTATGCAAAGATGGATCGAAGACGAAGAACAAAAGCGCGGTTATCTCCTCACAAAAACTCCTCTCATGGCAAAGAGAGAACTCTATAAAATTTCGGGACACTGGGACCATTACCGCGACGGTATGTTTGTTATGGGTGATGCAGACGACGAAACGAAGGAATGTTTTGCACTCCGTCCTATGACCTGCCCCTTCCAATACCAAGTATTCCTCAACAAGCGCCGTTCCTATCGCGACCTTCCCATGCGTTTGGGCGAAACCTCGACGCTTTTCCGTAATGAAGACAGCGGCGAAATGCACGGTCTTATCCGTGTTCGTCAGTTCACGATTTCCGAAGGTCACCTTATTCTCCGTCCCGACCAGCTCGAAGAAGAATTCAAGGGTTGTATCGACCTTGCACAGCATTGTCTCGAAACTCTCGGACTTTGGGAAGACTGCACCTTCCGTTTCTCACAGTGGGACCCCAACAGAACCGACAAATACGAAGGTTCTCCCGAACAATGGAACGAAGCTCAGGAAATTATGGGCAGATTGCTTGACGAAAACGGCATAAAATATGAAATCGGTATCGACGAAGCCGCTTTCTACGGTCCGAAGCTTGACATTCAGTGCAAGAACGTTTTCGGCAAGGAAGACACGATCGTTACGATCCAGATCGATATGCTTCTTGCGAAGAAGTTCGGTATGGAATACGTCGATTCGAACAACCAACTTGTCAATCCTTATATAATCCACCGCACGTCTATGGGTTGCTATGAACGCACACTTGCGCTCCTTCTTGAAAAATATGCAGGTGCGCTCCCGATGTGGCTCGCTCCCACACAGGCGACCGTTATTCCCGTTAATGCGGATATGAACGGTTATGCCGCAGAAGTTGCAAAGAAGATGGAAGCTTGCGGTATCCGTGTCAACCTCGATGACCGTAACGAAACAATGGGCAAACGTATCCGTGAAGCACAGCTCGAAAAGATACCTTATATGCTCATCGTCGGTGCAAAGGAACAGGAACAGGGTGCTGTTTCGGTTCGTAACCGCAAAGGCGAAGACCTCGGCGTTATGTCTGTTTCGGATATGATTGTTAAGTTCACAACCGAAATTAACGAAAAAGCAAGATAATCGCTTCGCTCTCCCCAAAAATGCAAGCATTTTCGGGGACCCCATAGTTTTAGATGTCCGTTCGCTCGCGCCATGCTCACCGCATGCGGACATCATAGGTATAAAAATCGACGCACATGTCGCCGATTTTTATGAGATTTTTCATCAAAATAATAAAAGGGCATCAAATGATGCCCTTTTTTGTTGCTGTTTTGTTTATTTCTTGTTCAATGTAACTGTGTTGGTTTTTACGGAATTGCCGTATTTATCGGTAATAACGCAATAAACCTGACGTCCTGCGCGTGCGTTTGTCATTGTTACAGAATAGCTGTTGCCTGTGAAGGAGGTTGTAAGTTTGAACTTGCTTGCACCCTTGTCCTTGTAGTACCATTTATACTTCAAGCCTTCGCCCGATGCTTTC
>JAZOSQ010000012.1:0-48687 GCA_045657245.1 Eubacteriales bacterium
GGCATCAACTCGAAGATCGCGAAGAATATCTACGAATACCGCACAACCGTTTCAAAATTCAAGACCCGCTCCGAGCTTTTGAAGGTCAAGGGCATCGGTGAAAAGGCATATAAGCAGTGTGTCGGCTTCCTTCGTGTTCCCGAAAGCCGTGAGGTTCTCGACAACACCTCCGTCCACCCCGAAAGCTATGAAGCGGCATATTCGCTTCTTTCGATTCTCGGATATACAAAAGACGACGTCAAAGAAAGAAAACTTTCCGAGCTCAAAACACGTCTTGAAGAAAAGGGAAAGACGAACGTTGCGAAAGAACTTGGTATCGGTGTGCCCACGCTCGACGATATAATTTCCGAGCTTGAAAAACCCGGCCGCGACCCCCGTGACGAGCTTCCTCCCCAGATTTTACGTACCGATGCGATGGATATTTCGTCGCTTAAGACGGGTATGGAATTTGTCGGCACAGTTCGTAACGTTGCAGACTTCGGTGCATTCGTCGATATCGGTGTTCACCAAGACGGATTGGTTCATATTTCGAAGCTTAGCGATAAATTCGTAAAACGTGCAAGTGACGTTGTAAAGGTCGGCGATATCATAAAAGTCCGTGTTATCGACGTTGACGTTGCAAAAAAACGTATTTCGCTTGAAAAAATACGCTAAAAATATTAAAAACCCTATTGAAATCAGAAAAAAAGCGGTGTATAATAATTCGTATTAATTTAGTAATGAGGTAATAATTATGCAGATTAACAACCAATATCTTCAAGACCTCTATGCACAGGTCGAAAAGCGTAATGCCGGCGAAAAGGAATTCCTTCAGGCAGTCGGCGAAGTTTTCGAATCTCTTTCTCCCGTAATTGAAAAGCGTCCTGACTTTGTAAAAGCAGGTATTATGGATCGTATCGTTGAACCCGAACGTTTCATTCAGTTCCGTGTTGCTTGGGTCGATGACAATGGCAACGTTCAGGTTAACCGTGGTTTCCGTGTTCAGTTCAACAGCGCTATCGGTCCTTACAAGGGCGGTATCCGTTTCCATCCGAGCGTTTGCTCTTCCGTAATCAAGTTCCTCGGCTTCGAACAGACCTTCAAGAACTCCCTCACAGGTCTTCCTATGGGTGGCGGTAAAGGCGGTGCTGACTTCGATCCTAAGGGCAAGTCCGACAACGAAATTATGCGTTTCTGTCAGGCATTTATGACTGAACTTCAGAAATATATCGGTCCCGACACCGACGTTCCCGCAGGCGATATCGGCGTTGGCGCAAGAGAAGTTGGCTATATGTTCGGTCAATATAAGAGAATCCGTGACGAATTCACCGGCGTTCTCACAGGTAAGGGCCTCACCTACGGCGGTTCTCTCGCAAGAACTCAGGCAACCGGTTACGGTCTTTGCTATTTCACCGACAATATGCTTAAACACAAGGGCGACAGCTTCGTTGGTAAGACCGTTGTTATCAGTGGTTGGGTTAACGTTGCTACCTACGCTTGTGAAAAGGCAACCCAGCTTGGCGCGAAGGTTGTTGCAATGAGCGACTCCAACGGCTATATTTATGATCCTAACGGCATCAATCTTGACGTTATGAAGCAGATCAAAGAAGTTGAACGTGCAAGAATCAAGGAATATGCTGAACGCGTTCCCGGTTCCGTATATACCGAAGGTAAGGGCATCTGGTCCATCAAGTGTGATATCGCACTTCCTTGTGCAACCCAGAACGAACTTAACGGTGACGATGCAAAGATGCTTATCGCAAACGGCGTTAAATACGTTGCAGAAGGTGCAAATATGCCTTCCACTCCCGAAGCAATCTCCGCATTCCTCGATGCAGGTATCTATTTTGGTCCTGCAAAAGCTGCAAACGCAGGCGGTGTTGCAACCTCCGGTCTTGAAATGAGCCAGAACAGCATGCGCCTTTCTTGGACATTTGAAGAAGTTGACGAAAAGCTTTGCGGTATTATGAAGTCCATCTTCGAAAACGCTACCGCTGCTGCAAGAGATTATGCAGGCAACGAAGACAACCTCGTTGCAGGTGCAAACATTGCCGGCTTCCTTAAGGTTGCAGAAGCAATGAAGGCACAAGGCGTTCTTTAAGATATGGCGAAAAGAAAACCTATCAAAAGAAGACCTGTCAAACAGAGAAAACCCATAAAACTTATGTCAAAAGGCAAATCGGCGTTGCTGTTTTTTGCATCGCTTGCCGTTCTTATCGGCGCAATCGTTTTGCTTGTTTTGATGGAAAAATAGACGATAATTATTCAGGGGACTCAATGAGTCCCCTGAACTTCTCAAAAACTTTTCAAAATAAAATGTTTTGAAACGAGAGCCCGAGAGAAAAACTTTTTCAAAAGTTTTTCTCTCGGTTTTTATTTCAGCAACAAAACAAAAAAGGCGTCGATTGACGCCTTTTTATATTGGTTTGAATTATTCAAAATATCTGTATTTTTTACCGTTCGGGAGGGTAATCATCTTCGAGGTATCTGCATTGATATCAAGAATGAAACCTTCTTCGCAATCCTTACGTGCAACGGTCTTTGCTTTTCCGCTTATTGCACGTTCGATATCACCGCAAACAGCCGCCGCTGTGGGAAGACTGCCCGCGCCCTGACCGTAGAACACAACCTCACCAACAGCCGAACCCGTAACGCTGACAGCGTTGAACGCTTCTCTGATTGCGTGGAAAAGACTTGTGTTGCCGACAAGGTGGGGTGCAACAAGAATCTTTGCCTTGTCGCCGACCTTTTCTGCAACAGCAACAAGACGGATAACACAGCCAAGCTGTTCTGCAAGAGCGATATCCTCGCTCGTTACATCTTCGATACCTTCAACGTAGGGAATGCTTTCGTAGGAAATGTATTTATCAAAAGCGATACCTGCAAGAATAGCAATCTTTCTTGCGGAGTCAAGACCTGCAATGTCTGCGTGGGGGTCTGCTTCTGCATAACCAAGCTCTTGTGCGGACTTAAGCGCTTCTGCGAGGGATTTGCCTTCGCTTTGCATGTGGGTGAGGATATAGTTGGTTGTACCGTTCAAGATACCTGCAACACGAACGATATCGTCAGCCATAAAGCAGGAATTGAGAGGCGCGATAATCGGAATACCGCCACCAACGCTCGCTTCATAAAGATAAACAACGCCTTTTTCTTCCGCGATGCGTTCGAGCTCTGCGCCGAACTTGTCTACAACCGCCTTGTTCGAGGTAACAACGTTTTTACCCGCTTCGAGCGCTGCGCGGCTGAACTTATAAGCAACACCGTCGCCACCCATCGTTTCAACAACGATACTTACGCTTTCGTCATTAAGAATTTTGTCGAAATCGGTGGTGACTCTGTCCCCAAGAGGATGTTCGGGGAACGAGCGAAGGTCGAGAATATATTTAATGTTGACGTCACACAACGGCTTCTTGTTGCAACGGCTTATTGCTTCATAAACACCGCCGCCGACAGTACCGAAACCGAGAATAGCTATATTTGTCATAACGTTTCTTCTCCATTTTATAGTATCCTGTTGAGTTTAGCACAAAATCGGCAATATTTCAAGAGTTTTATGGAATAAATATTCTCATATCCTTGATTTTTGACTTTGAATGGTGTAATATGTATTCGGATAATTTTAGATTGGAAGAGTATGCTTTGAAACACATATCGGTCGACAAAATACCTAATACGGTCTATAGATATTTCGAGCACGAAGGCATCGCATTCGATGAGGTGCTTCTTTCTCTGCGCAGTGATCTTCGTATTGACGGAAGCAGGGGAGATTGCTTTGTGCTTGTCCTCAAAGACCGTTTTGTGATTGCCGAAGGATATATTTCTTTTTCTTCCGAGGGCCGTAATGCCGACGGAACCGGTATTCGTAATGAGAATTTTGCTGTCACGAGGTTCGAAACAATACTTCTTTCCGATATTGGTGAACCAAAAGCAGAACAGTTGATTTCTACGGGTAGAATCGTTTCGAAAATCAACGGTGAAGAAAAACTCATATATAACTTTTCTTCGACATATAAACATTCCGCTTCGGTCTTTTGCCGTGCGATTTCCGACTTGAAAAAGAAGGGAACGCTTGACGAGGAGATTTATTCCGAGGAGGATTATAAAAAACATTCCTGCCCGAAATGTCACAGAAGATATCCCGACGAGGAATTGAAGATTTGCCCTCATTGTATGGATAAAGCAAGTCTTGTCAAACGGCTTTCGGCATTGTTTTTCAGATATAAACGCTCGATATTCCTCATTCTCTTTTCGTTTGGGCTTATTGCGGCGCTCGGTGTTTTGACACCTTACGTCAGCAACGAGCTTCTCTATGACAACGTGCTCGGCAACTCCGATTCGACGTCGATTGACGTTTTGAAAATCGTGTTGTTTATAATCGGAATCCGTCTTTGTATGCTTGTTGTGAATCTTATTTCAAATGCAATAAGCGCAACCGTCGCTGCTGACGTGACTTACGATTTGAAAAAGATGATATTCAATACGATAAGCAATCTTTCGCTCGGCTTTTTCACAAACCGTCAAACAGGCGGTCTTATGACACAGGTAAACCGTGACAGTATAACGCTTTATTGGTTCTTCTGCGACGGGTTCCCATTCCTTGTTTTGAACCTTATTCAGCTTACGGTCATAGTTTGCGTTATGTTCAGCCAGAACTTCGTTTTGGCGCTTTATACCTTCATAACGATTCCGATTTTCTTCGGTACGTTCAAGCTTTTGAACAACGTTTATGATAAATTCTATGCGAAGGCGTTTTCGAAGGGCAGATCCTTCAACTCGCTCGTTTCCGACGTTTTGAACGGTATGCGCGTCGTAAAATCCTTCTCCCGTGAGGACGAGGAGGTTCGACGCTTCGGCAAGATAAACGTTGCCGTTGCCGAGGCAAGAAACGATATTCAGGTTTTTTCTTCGAGAACCTTCCCGTTCCTTAATTATCTTCTCCGTGTCGGCTCTTACGTTGTTTGGGGTGTCGGCGGTTGGCAGGTTATGAACGCAACGGGGGATATGAGTTATGGTCGCTTGATGGCGTTTATCGGTTATTTTGCATTGATTTTCGGGCCGATAGAAATGCTTGCAGACGTTTCGAACTGGTGGAGCGAAACGCTTAATGCGCTTCAGCGTCTTTTCGAAATTCGTGATGCGCAACCCGAAGTCAGAGAATCGGCAAACCCTGTAAAACCCGAAAAATGCGAAGGTTTCGTCGAATTCAAAAACGTTTCCTTCTCCTATGTTGAAAACCGAAAGGTTATCGATGACGTCAGCTTTTCGATCCCTGCGAACACAACGCTCGGCATCGTTGGTCAGACCGGAGCAGGCAAGAGTACACTTGCGAACCTGATGACACGTCTTTATGATGTGAAAGAGGGAAGTATTCTTATTGATGGGGTTAATATTAAAGACCTTCCCTTCGAATACCTTCGTGAGAATATAGCAATCGTTTCCCAAGAAACCTATCTTTTCCGTGGCAGTATTCTCGACAATATCCGTTATGCACGTCCGAACGCATCGAAGGATGACGTTATTGCGGCGGCGAAAGCGGCTTCTGCCCACGATTTCATCGTTAAATACCCCGACGGGTATAACACCCAGATTGGCTTTGGTCAAAAAGAGCTTTCGGGCGGTGAAAAACAGAGAATCTCAATCGCTCGTGCGATTTTGAGAAACCCGAAGATTTTGATACTCGACGAAGCAACCGCCGCGATGGATACCCAAACCGAGCGCAGTATTCAAGAGTCGCTTGATAAACTCACAAAGAATCGCACAACGGTTATTATTGCTCACCGACTTTCGACCTTGCGCGATGCCGATAACCTTGTTGCAATCGAAAACGGACGCGTTGTCGAAAGCGGAACGGCGGTCGAGCTTTTGAAACAAAAAGGCGTTTATTATAAACTTTATAAACTCCAATCCGAAGCATTGAAAACTGCGGGAATTGGTGAGTAAAAAAACATTTACCTTATGTTTGTGAGATAAGGAAATAAACAGAAATGTAGGGACAGGCGTCCTCGACTGTCCGTTGCATAAAATCTCGTTGTTTCAAATGTCTGTGTTATATACTTCAAAGATTTTTTCAAACAACAAAACCAACAAGTTTTTCATAAATCGAGGGAAACGGACCGTCGGGGACGCCGGTCCCTACAATGTATGCAACAAATTTTTACGTTTCGCGGGAATGGCGTGGAAATTATAACCCAACCTACACCGTGAAGATGAAAGAAGATAAATGTTATGAACGAAAATTTTCTTGATATGGCGGAAGTTACCTATCTAACTCCCGAAAATTCACGTTTTTATCTTACAAAAAACGGGTTCCCTGCGCTTGAGGCGGTGTTGCCGAAGTTCGGTGACGACCTCGAGGAAGAAGACAAAACCCCGATAAAACAGGATTTCGGCAGGGTGTATTTCCACCGTTGCTTCCCGTTTGAAAGCCCCGATGAATATATCTCGGTCCTCAACGGCGACGGCAGGGAATATGCGATGATAAGAAAACTGTCTGACCTTCCCGAAGAAGCTCAAAACATCATAAAAACCGAGCTCGACAGAAAATATTTCTGTCCCACGATCGAGAAGATATATACGCTCAAAGAAAAACTCGACTATTCCTTCTGGGAAGTCAAGACAAGCTTGGGCGATATGAATTTCTCGATGCACGATACCTACCGTAATATCGCCCGTGTCGGCAACGGTATGTTGATTTTAACCGACGTTGACGGAAACCGTTTCCGTATTGAAGACGTTTCAAAACTCGACAGAAAGAGCTTTAAGAAGATAGAACTGTATTTGTAATGAAGAAAAAAGCGAGTGAGCCGATTGCCTTGAAAACGCTCCGTGACGAGCTTAAGAAGGAACTTGGCACCGAAGAAAAAGTTTATATTTTCCCTTACGACCTTTCGTTTGACAACAAGAAGGCCTTTGGTGTTTGCGCTCTTTTTGACGGAAAGCTCTATTTCAGAGAGGAAAACAAAAGCGAAACGAAGATATTCGAGCTCTCAACCCTCGGAGAAATTCGCTTTGTTCAGAACTGGGGTTGCGTTTCTATCGAATCGAGCGACGAAAACGGCGATATCGAGCTTTGCCGTGCCGAAATGTCGCTCTGTCAGATATTCCGTAACGCCGTTAAAAAGCTTGAAGCGGCAAGAAACGGCGAGGATATCCCCGAACCGAAGCTTAATAAATGTCCAAAATGCGGTAAACCTTTTAAGAGAGGTATGACCTCTTGCCTTGACTGTACAGACAAGAAAAAGCTTTTCAGACGCCTCGTGCCGTACCTTAAACCGCATATAAAAACCTTGTTACTTGCAGGATTGTTCCTGATTATGATATCGGGTATAAGCGTTGTGCTCCCGATGATAAATAAGTCGATAATCAACGATTATATCGCTTCTTCGACACCCGCGGAAGACAAAAGCGGGTTCGTCTGGCTTGTAATTTCGATGGCACTGCTCGGTCTGCTTTCCGCCGTTTGTGCGATGGGCAGAGGGCTTTGCATCGCAAAATCGGGCAAAGGTATGCTTGTGAAACTCCGCGAAGACGTTTATGGGAAACTCCAAACACTTTCGTTGACGGGGTTGACAAGACGAAGCGCAGGTGAATTGATGCACCGTGTTTCCGAGGACACAAACGAGATTCGTGATTTCATAATCTGGCTTGTGCCGAGTCTTCTCCAACAGGGCTTGACGCTTGGTACTGTTGCGGTTTTCCTGTTTGCGTTTAACTGGAAATTAACTTTAATAGTCATAATCCCGATTCCGTTACTTGCGGTGTTGTTCAGAGTGCTTCATAAGTTCACTCATAAGATATACCGCCGTCAATGGCAAATGGAAAGCGACGCAGGTACGCTTATGCACGACGTTTTTTCGGGTATGCGTGTTGTCAAGACCTACGGCACCGAAAAGCACGAAGAAGCTCGTTTTGACGTTGCGGCAAAGCGTATTGCCGATATATCCAAGAAAAACGAACGCACCTGGAACCTCATAATGCCGTTTGCATCGTTTTTGTTGAGCTTCGGTGAGTTTGCCGTGCTGTTCTTCCTTGGTTGCGAGCTTGTCGGTGACCCGTCGTTTATCGTTTCGGGACAGTCGAATTTCGCGCTCGGTGATTTGATGCAGTTTACGGCATACGTTGGGCTTATGTACGAGCCGATACGTTGGATGTCGGGTGTGCCTCGCCGTATCGCAAGAGCAACGACGTCACTCGCAAAGATTGTCGAGCTTATCGACGAAGAAGACGAAATGAAAAACGTCGGCGATTCTTTGGACGGACTCCGCGGCGATATCGAGTTCAAAAACGCTTCGTTTGCATATGAAAACGGAGATAACGTTTTGAAAAATATAAATCTTAAGATCAACAAGGGCGAAATGGTCGGACTTGTCGGACGAAGCGGTGTCGGTAAGACTACCGCTGCAAACCTCGTGTTGCGGCTTTATGACCTGACCGAAGGAAGCTTGACGGTCGACGGAAAAGACGTGAAAGAAATCGACCAATATACCTACCGTTCGAAAATCGGCGTTGTTCTTCAGGAAACCTTCCTTTTCAACGGTACGATATATTCAAACATCGCCTATGGCAAACCCGATGCAACACGCGAAGAGGTTATACGTGCGGCAAAGCTTGCCAACGCTCACGAATTTATAATGAAACAGCCCGACGGGTATAACACCTATGTCGGCGATAAGGGAAGTACGCTTTCGGGCGGCGAAAGACAGAGAATCGCTATTGCCCGTGCGATATTGCGTAACCCGAGCATATTGATTCTCGACGAGGCGACGAGCTCGCTCGATACCGAAACCGAGAAGCAGATTCAAGAAGCAATTGCAAGATTCTCGGGCGGCCGAACTACAATTGCGATTGCACACAGATTGTCAACGTTGCGTAATTCCGATAAGATCGTTGTTTTCGAAAAGGGCAGAATCGAAGAAGTCGGCTCCCACGACGAGCTTATGCAAAACAAAAACCGCTATTACCGTCTTGTTATGGCACAGAAAAAAGTCAATAAGATGAATAAATAATATCATATAAATTTTAGGAGAAAAACAATGAAAAACACCGAAAAGACAATGGAAAAACTCGTTGCGCTTTGCAAGGGCAGGGGCTTTATTTTCGCAGGTAGCGAAATTTATGGCGGCCTTGCGAACACTTGGGACTACGGCCCTCTCGGCGCAGAGCTCAAAAACAACATCAAACGTGCTTGGTGGAAAAAGTTCGTTCAGGAAAACCCCTATAACGTCGGTCTTGACGCCGCAATACTTATGAACCCTCAAACTTGGGTTGCTTCGGGCCACCTTGGCGGATTTTCCGACCCGTTGATGGACTGTCGTGAATGTAAGGAACGTTTCCGCGCGGATAAGCTCATCGAAGATTTCTGTGCAGAAAACGGAGTTACTCTCGAAAAGCCCATCGACGCATTCTCTCAGGCAGAAATGAAGCAGTTCGTTGAAGATAACAATATTAAATGTCCCACTTGTGGCAAGCATAACTTCACCGATATCCGCCAATTCAACCTTATGTTCAAGACCTTCCAGGGTGTTACCGAAGACGCAAAGAACACGGTTTATCTCCGTCCCGAAACGGCACAGGGTATCTTTGTAAACTTTGCAAACGTTCAGCGTACGACCCGTAAGAAGCTCCCCTTCGGTATCGGTCAGATCGGTAAGAGCTTCCGTAACGAAATCACTCCCGGTAACTTCATCTTCCGCGTTCGTGAATTCGAACAGATGGAGCTTGAATTCTTCTGCGAACCCGGCACCGACCTTGAATGGTTTGAATATTGGAGAGGTTTCTGCCGTGATTGGCTCCTCTCGCTCGGCATAAAAGAAGAAAACCTTCGTCTTCGTGACCACGACCCCGAAGAGCTTTGCTTCTATTCGAAGGCAACGACCGACCTCGAGTTCCTCTTCCCGTTCGGCTGGGGCGAACTTTGGGGTGTTGCAGACAGAACCGACTATGACCTTACCCAGCATCAGAACACTTCGGGTAATGATTTGACCTATTTCGATCAGGAAAAGAACGAAAGATATATTCCTTACGTTATCGAACCTTCTCTTGGTGTTGAACGTTCGGTTCTTGCGTTCCTCGTTGACGCATACGACGAAGAAGATATCGGTAAAGACGGCAATTCCGACGTTCGTACCGTTCTTCACTTCCACCCCGCACTCGCACCCTTCAAGGCAGCGGTTCTTCCTCTTTCGAAGAAGCTTGGCGACAAGGCGCACGAGCTTGCAAACGAGCTTTGCAAATATTTCCCCGTTGACTATGACGAAGCAGGTTCGATCGGTAAGCGTTACCGCCGTGAAGATGAAATCGGTACACCTTTCTGTATCACCTATGACTTCGATTCGCTCGAAGATAACTGCGTAACCATTCGTGACCGTGATACTATGGAACAAGTAAGAATGCCTATTTCCGAAGTTAGAGCATACATCGAAGAAAAAATCAGATTCTAATTCGGACTTCGCTTTCGGGCAACAACGAAAAATCCGTTTTTTATCTTCGCGGTGTAGGTTAGAGATATTATTTCTCGTTATTTCCGCGCGGGAATTGGATTCCATAGGTAGAAATCCTTCGGATTTCATTATATCGGATTTTTCTATTGCACTTTTCGACTCCGGTAGTAGATTTCTACAACCTGTCGTCGAAAATCGCAATTCTTGCCTCGAAACCGTGCGTCCGTCGGACTTCGCTTTCGGGCAACAACAAATAATAAGGTATTGTTTCGCGGGGCGAGGGTGAAAAATAAAATCCCCCTTCTCCGCGACAATGAAAAATATGAGCAAATGTATTGTCGTCGGTGGCGGTCCTGCGGGGCTGTTCACCGCAATAAACGCCGCAAAAAACGGTAACGAGGTTATTCTCATCGAGAAAAACGACCGTTGCGGAAGAAAACTTGATATAACGGGCAAGGGAAGATGTAACGTAACGAATATGTGCTCCCGTGAGGAATTCTTACAGAACGTTATTGCCAACCCTCGTTTCCTTATGGGCGCGATATCTCGTTTTTCGCCCGAGGACACTGTTGAATTCTTCGAATCCGAAGGTGTTCCGACGAAGGTCGAGCGAGGCAACCGTGTTTTCCCTGTCAGCGATAGGGCAAACGATATCACGTCTGCGCTTGTCAACGCTTGCAAGCGAGAGGGCGTTAAGCTCCTTCGCAAGAACGTCACGGCGATAATCGTTTCCGACGGTAAAGCCGTTGGGGTTCGTTGCGGGAACGAGAGCATCGAGGCGGATTCTGTTGTAATCGCTTGCGGTGGCAGTTCCTATCCGAAAACCGGTTCCGACGGAAGCGGACATAAGCTTGCCGAAAGCGTCGGGCATACGGTAACGAAGATTCGTCCTTCGCTCGTTCCGCTTGTTTCTCCCGATAAGATTTGCTCGGACTGTATGGGGCTTTCCCTCAAAAACGTTGGTGTTTCCTTCTATGGAAACGGAAAGAAACCGCTTTATTACGAGCAGGGCGAGATGATGTTCACCCATTTCGGTGTGACAGGCCCTGTTATACTTTCCGCATCGTCATATCTTAAAGATGAATTCCCATATAAGATGTTCATCGATATGAAACCCGCGCTTGACGAAAAAACACTCGATAAACGACTTCTTCGCGACTTTTCGGAGAACCCGAACCGCGATCTCAAAAACGGTTTTTCGGCGCTGTTGCCCTCAAAACTTATAATGCCGTTTATTAAATTGACGGGAATCGCTCCCGAAACAAAGCTCAATTCGATAACGAAAGAGCAGAGAGCAAAGATTCTTTCGCTTCTCAAAGCGATTCCGATTACAATAAACGGAACACGTCCGATAAACGAGGCGATCGTAACGGGCGGCGGTGTCGATTGTAAAGAAATCGACCCGAAAACGATGGAATCGAAGCTTGTTAAAGACCTCTATTTCGTCGGCGAGGTTCTCGACGTCGATGCCTATACGGGCGGATTTA
This sequence comes from Eubacteriales bacterium, assembly GCA_045657245.1. Classification (GTDB taxonomy): domain Bacteria; phylum Bacillota; class Clostridia; order Oscillospirales; family CAG-382; genus Coliplasma. Next base: position 11,906 of record JAZOSQ010000012.1, read on the forward strand.
ATCTGCAGATTGCTTTCTCGACGGCTTTCGTCTGCGGAACTTCAATATGGTGATAAACCCAATAAAAAAGAGACTCGAAAGAGTCTCTTTTTTTGTTGCTTGTTTGGCGGAGAAGAAGGTTTTTCCGCAGACTTTATAAGTCCATTCGGCACTTCTCGAGGTGTAAAAAAATGACGGACTCGTTTGCGAATCCGTCGTGAATTTAATTTATGCGCGTCCTTTTGGGTTGGGGCCGTATTTGTTTTCGCCAAATTCGCTGTCGGAGAGAATAAGCGTCATCGAGATTAATTGTCCAACTACCGGAATACATGCCACAAACACAGAACTACCTTCATATCCGGCATCATGTAATCTTCTGACAAGGCCTGACGTTAAACTGAGATACATACAAAGCTCATATGGCCAGAAGAAAAGATACATAAGAGGAACAAAAGTTGCGACGAGCAACAATAAGGAGCCCATTATGATATGTGCGAGAATACTTAGAAAATATTCTTTTCTTCTGCTTCGTCCGTGAAAGTTAAATATTTTTTTGAGGGAACTGATATATGCAGTGAACAAATTATAGTTTTCCACTCTTGCTTCGGGAGCGTCTTTGATTTCTCCATCTTGATTGCGCGCGAATCTATATCCGCATTGTGCACATTTGAATATGATTGTTTTCTGCGGTTTGAAAAAAGATAGATCGTCGCATCCGCATTTCGGGCAATTTAGTTTCTTTTCGATTTTTACGTCGCAGTAGGGGCATTTTTTCTCACTGTCGGAAATGTTTTTTCCGCAATTGTTGCATTTTATTAATGCCATAATTAATTATCTCCTTAAAAAATGAAACATTTTGACATATTATCACGTCATCAAGTAACAATATACCATAGTATTTTTACAATGTCAAGCAATTAGGTACAAGCTCTTTTTCGGGTAGTACTTTTTATATAGTGATATTCTGTGCTTTTCGCACAGAGTGATATTTCCCTTTCGGGAAGTGATATTGAAATCTTGCGATTTCAGTGGTATTTTATTCGCCCATAAACTGCCGAAGGCAATAGCACTTGGACTTTTGTCCAAATATCACTGCGTAGCAATATCACTCGCCGCAAGGCGAATAAAACTGCCCAAGTGTCCTTAAGAACACTTGGGCAAAGAGTCTCTTTTTTGTCGGGTGATTTATTGAATATTTTCTTTTTTTGCGGTGATCGAGTCTTCTTTTGTGAATTCGATTTCTTCTTTCTTGAACACAACCGCAACGGTCTTGAAGAGGATCTTGATATCCATCCACAGGCTGAAATTGTTGATATATTCGAGGTCGAAAGCAATCTTTTCGGTCCAAGTCAAGCCGTTACGTCCGTTGACTTGTGCATATCCCGTAACACCGGGGCGCATCTCGAAACGACGGCGTTGTTCGGCGGTATAGCTTTCCGCCTGATAAGGTAAGGTGGGACGAGGACCAACAAAACTCATCGTGCCGTTGAGTATATTGAACAACTGCATCAATTCGTCAAGACTGGTTTTTCTCAAAAACGCGCCGACTTTGGTTATACGTGTCGAAGACGGTTCCAAAAGCTCGCCGTTCGGTTTGTACAATACGCCGTTGACGTTGTAAGTGCCTTCGGGGGGCAAGGACATTGTGCGGAACTTATAGATATTGAAAACCTTGCCGTCTTTGCCCATACGTTCCTGAACGAACACAGCAGGTCCCTTCGAGGTCAATTTGATGACGATCGGAATGACGATCAAAACAGGAATCGCGATCAAAAACAGAATGATCAACGAGGCTGCAACGATATCAAAAGCACGTTTAATAAACAGTTGAAACGATTTCATGTGTGTACTCCATTAGCTTATCTATTACTATACATCTTTTCGTAATAGTTTTGATATTCACCCGAAATTATGGTTTCCCACCATTCGCGGTTGTCAAGATACCATTGAATGGTTTTTTGGATTCCGTCGGCAAACTTGGTTTCGGGCAACCAACCCAATTCGTTATGAATCTTGGTCGGGTCGATCGCGTAGCGCATATCGTGACCCTTGCGGTCTGCCACATAGGTTATCAAACTTTCGGGTTTGCCGAGCGCCTTGCAGATTATTTTGACAATGTCGATGTTCTTCATTTCGTTGTGACCGCCGATGTTATAAACTTCGCCGACACGGCCGTTATGAATAATAAGATCGATCGCTTTGCAATGGTCTTCAACATAGAGCCAATCTCGAACGTTCAAGCCCTCGCCGTATACGGGAAGCGGTTTGTCGTTCAACGCGTTGGCAATCATCAAGGGGATCAACTTTTCGGGGAAGTGATAGGGTCCGTAGTTGTTAGAACAACGTGACACCGTCACAGGCAAACCGAACGTGCGGTAATATGCCAAAACCAAGAGGTCTGCGCCCGCCTTCGAGCTCGAATAGGGAGAGCTTGTGTGAAGGGGTGTTTCCTCGGTGAAGAAAAGGTCGGGGCGGTCGAGAGGTAAATCACCATAAACCTCGTCGGTCGAAACCTGATGATATCTCTTGATACCGTATTGACGGCAAGCGTCCATAAGAACCTGTGTGCCGAGAATGTTTGTTTTCAAGAATATTCCGGGGTCTTCGATAGAACGGTCAACGTGACTTTCAGCCGCAAAGTTAACCACGATATCGGGATGTTCTTCTTCAAAGAGATTAAATACCGCGTCACGGTCGCAAATATCCGCTTTTATAAAACGGAAATTCGGATTTTCCATAACAGGTGCCAAGGTGGACAAATTGCCTGCATAGGTTAGTTTATCCAAGCATACAATGCGATAATCGGGATATTTTTTCAACATATGGAACACGAAGTTCGAGCCGATAAATCCGGCGCCTCCGGTTACAATGATTGTCATGGTGCGTTCTCCTTATAGCCGAAAAGAGTTGAACTCAATTCGGTTTCTTATTATAACTTCACAAAATTTATACCAAAGACAGCAAATACTGTCCGTAATCGGTCATTTCTAAACTTTTGCCTAAAGCGCGAAGCTCTTCGTCGGAAATGAAACCTCGACGCCATGCAATTTCTTCGATACAAGAAATATACAAACCTTGACGGTCCTGAACCGCTTCCACAAATTGAGATGCCTTCAACATACCGTCGGGTGTACCTGTGTCAAGCCAAGCGATACCGCGTCCGAGAAGTTCGACACGGAGTTCGCCGGAAGCGAGATATTCGTTGTTGATCGCGGTGATTTCGATTTCGCCTCTTGCAGACGGCTTAACGTTTTTCGCGATATTAACAACACGGTTGTCATAGAAATATAATCCGGGGACTGCATAATTGGACTTGGGTTGTGCCGGTTTTTCTTCAATCGAAACAACCTTGCGGTCGGAATCGAATTCAACAACACCAAAAGCACGGGCATCTTTTACGGGATATCCAAAGATGGTCGCGCCCTTAAGATTGTCGATAGCACGGCGCATATGTTTGGTCATATCCTGACCGAAGAATACGTTGTCGCCCAAAACAAGACAAACGCTGTCGTCACCGATGAATTCTTCGCCAATTATGAACGCGTCGGCAAGCCCGCGGGGTTGGTCCTGAACGGCATATTCGATCGAAATACCGATTTGAGAACCGTCGCCGAGCAAGGTTTCATAATCGCCGATATCTTCCGGCGTCGAAATGATCAAAACTTCGCGGATACTTGCGAGCATCAACATCGACAAGGGGTAATAGATCAACGGCTTGTCATAGATGGGGAGTAACTGTTTGGAAACCGCCTTGGTCATAGGATAGAGTCGGGTGCCTTTACCACCCGCCAAAATGATGCCTTTCATATTGGAAGCACCTCCCGGTTTAAGAAATTATTTCAAGATAATATCGCAGATTCTGTCCACGTCTTCGGGGGTCAATTCTGCATATAACGGAAGAGTCAACACGCGTTCGGCAATCCTTTTTGCGACGGGTGTGTCCTTCTCGGCATTTCCGTAGACGTTTTTATAACATTCAAATTCGTTGGTGAGGGGATAGAAATATTTACGGGCGATGATGTTGTTTTCTTCCAAAGCAGAATAAACCTCATCGCGATTTAATTTATATCCGTCGAACACGACGGGGAAATATGCATAGTTGGATTCGACGTCCTTTTGTTCGGGGCAAAGCTTGATTCCGTCAACGTCGGACAAGCGTTTGCGATATTGCTCGACAGCCAAACGGCGTTTTCCGATCTCTTCGTTCAAATGGCGGAGATTACAAATGCCCATTGCTGCCTGAAACTCGCTCATTTTTGCGTTAGTTCCGACGTATACACATTCTTCCTGACCTTCCAAACCGAAGCCCTTCATTTTGTTCAAACGGTCATACAACGAAGCGTCCTTGAAGCTGAGTGAACCGCCTTCGATCGTATTATATACCTTCGTCGCATGAAAACTGAACATCGACACGTCGCCGAAATTCGAGGAATGTATTCCTTTATAGGTTGCACCGAAAGCGTGCGCGGAATCATAAATGACCTTCAAGTTATGCTTTTTTGCAATACGTTCGATTTCTTCGACGTCGCAGAAATTACCGTATACGTGAACGGGAACGATCGCGCAAGTGCGAGGGGTAATCAAACCTTCGATTTTGGAAACGTCCATCGTATAGTCGGTTTCGTTTACGTCGCAAAAGACGGGAACCAAACCGTTACGAACGATTGAATGGGTCGTGGAAACGAAGGTGAAGGGTGTTGTGATAACTTCTCCGCCTTTCGGGAGATCCATAACGGCGATGGCCTGTTCCAAAGCCAAATGACCGTTTGTGTATAACACAAGGTTCTCTGCACCCAAAAACGCTTTCAAATCGGATTCTAATTGGCGGTGTTTCGCACCGTTATTGGTCAACCAACGGCTTTCCCACAACTCTTTGATCTCCTCGCAATATTCTTCAAAAGGAGGCATCGAAGAACGGGTGACGTTAATTCTGTTCGTTGACATGATGAAAGTTCTCCTGATATTCAAAAATTCAAAAGGTTTTTATTATTCGAAAAACAACGAGGTCAAGAGATCGTGTCGCATAATATCGTTTCCGCTGGGATCTAAAACACGGATACGGCTGACAGCAATATCATAATTACGGCAGATTTCTTCTTTTGTGTTGCCCTGAACGGTGAAACCTGCGATACGGTCGCCGCTGTTTGTAGCACCGCCGATTTTAGCTCCTTGCCATTTGAACACAAAATATTCCGAAATAACGCCTTCTTGCTTCAATTCTTCGAATCCGTCCAAACGGTCGTAAACACCGGAAGTACAATAAATGAAAACGTTGGAAATATATTTCGTTTCGGGAGGAGCGATTTCAACGTGAGGAACCTGTTTCAAGGTAAGGTCGACAACCGCTTTGATAACGTCAAAGCCCGAAACACGTTTTATAAGCTGATATTTAACACCGCCGCCCGTTCTTGCGCTGAATTCCAAAACATAGACGTGTTCGCCGTCGGAAATCATCTGAATGAGCATCAACGAGTTTTCAAGTCCGAACGCATCGGCGATTTGTTGGGCTGTTTCTTCAATCTGTCGGCAGACCGAATCCTTTTCCGCAATCGGATATCGGGTTCTGAAAATAACGAATTTATCGTCGTCGGCAATCTTATCGCTGTATGCTGTGGACAATACGTGCGCTTTGCCGTGTTCAACCTGTACGTCAACCGTGATTTCGGGGCCTTGAATGAACTCTTCAACAATGGCTGTGTCGGTACGGCTTAATTCCACCGCCTGAACAAACGCTTCCTTCAATTCCTGTTCGTTATATGCCTTTTTGACACCCTTCGAGCTGTTGCAATCCACCGGCTTAACGATAACGGGATAACGGAAGGAATCAAGTTGAGTCATATCCAATTCACCCATTACGGCGAATTTGGCGGTCGAGATGTTGTTCTTCGCGAACACATCTTTCATATACGACTTGTTGGTCACGTTAAGCGCAGTTTGATAGTCAAGATAGGTTGGCAACCCCAAGATTTCCGAAACCTTAGCCACTGTCAAAAGAGCTTGGTCGGTGCAAGCGGTAATGAGAAAGTCAACCTTCTCATCGCGAGCCACTCGTGTGATTGCATCAACGTCTAATGTGGATTCTTGATAAAATATATCGGCATACGGTTTTGCCACGGGGTTGGGATAATAGTCAGCCAACACTGTGGTAATTCCACGACTTTTCAGTTCTTGAAGCAGTGCGATTTGAGGGTATCCGCCTGCCAAAACCAAAGCTTTCATAATTTATACCTCTGCATTGCGGTAGATTCGGTTATTAACTATGTTTGTGGGCCTTTTTTCGAAGAATACCCATCAACATACGAAACGGCGAGAGTTTGAATATAATCGAGCCGCCAATATATATGGCAACGCCGATTGCGATTTGCAACGTAATTAATGCAAGCGGACTCAAAGCCAAGAAATGAGGGAGAGCGAACACGGCGCCAAACATAACTCCGGAAAGAACGAACGAGGGTGCGACGTCAAGCATCTGTTCTCCATAGGAATAATCTATCAACTTCTTGCTTGGAGAAGCATTGACAAAACTGCTGAGAATCGAAGTGATTGCACCTGTAAGAGCGATGGCTATGGGGGAGTCAAAGCAGGTCACTGCGATTACAAGTGCGGCTATTCCGTACATTTTCTTGATGATTTCAAGCTTCAAGAACAAATCGCTTCGTCCGACAGCATTGATTGCTTGTAGGTTGCACGAATGTACCGGATAAAAAGCAAAGGTGAAGCAATAAATTTGCAGGTACGGAACGCATGGCAACCATTTATCGGTCAACAACAATCGTACCAACGGTTCGGCTACACCCGCCAAACCCGCCATAATCGGGAAAATAATGTATGCGCTGACTGTGATGGAGTTGCGCATCATCTTTTTGAGAGTGTCTTTATGGTCCTGTTCGGCAGACATAGCGGAAAGCATAACACTTTGCACGGTGTTGTTGACTGCATTGATGATGAATTGGGGGAACTGTTTTCCGCGGTTATAATGACCGAGGGTTTTGGAATTGTATTTTTTTCCGATGACCAAGGTACGTAAATCTTGGTACAGCGTGTCAATCAAACCGGAAACCATCAATTTCCAACCGAACGAAAGAAGAATTTTAATGCGTTTCAGGTTGAAAACGAACTTTGGGCGCCATTTTACCGTGAACCACATTACGATACACGCAATAACCACGTTTGATGAAAATTGCGCTACCAAAGCCCACAAACCGGCACCGTTCAACGCAAGAACAATACCGATGACACCGGAAACAATAACCGCTGCCACGTTGCTGCGAAAAACGTGTTTGAAATCCATTTTTCGGTTTACAATAGCAAGCTGAACAGCGTTCAACGAACCGGGGAAGAGGACCAAGCACAAAACTCGGAAGGGAGAAACTAAATCTGGCATTTGGTAAAACGACGCAATCAATGGAGCAGACGCAAACAAAATGCCGTATATAATTCCGGCGATACCCAAGGACATCCAAAACACCGAAGAATAATCTTCTTCGGTAACGTCCTTATTTTGAACCAACGCTGTGTTAAAGCCACGTTGAATGAATACATTAGCCAACGTGGTGAAGATGATCATTAAAGAAAGTGTTCCGTAGTGCTCGGGGCTCAATAGACGAGCCAAAAGAATTTGAAGCACGAACTGGCTGCCCTGTACGCCGAAGCGTTCCATAAGCTTCCAGCCTAAAGCACTACCGATTTTTTTACTAGAACTCAACGGAGAGCCTCCTTAAATGTACGGGAACTTGAGCAACGATAAGGAAGAGTTGTTCAAGATTAATGTTTCACAAGAGAGTATAGCTTCGATACCGTAAGACAGGGAATATATCCCATTGCCAAAGATAGGCTTCGGATTTTCAACGATAATCCGGCGCGTTTGTCCTTGAACAAAGGACGAATTAACGGTTTGATTTCGTTACGTACACGTCGGAATAATTCGCGATCGGTCTTGCCCAAAACCAAACGATGCGCGATATCGATAATTTTCATCGCACAGCGAGCGCGCGCGGCGGGAGCCGCTTCAGGATAACGAGCCAATATGTATTCAAGCTGGTTTTTGGTGGCGGTGATGCCATATAAATGTCTTTCGGTGATTACGGCATGGGTTATGCTTTCTTCGCGCTGTCGCCAAAAATAAATAGCTCGCGTGCCATAAGCCACAGCTTCGGTATCGCCGATTATTTTATGAGTGGTGTCGATATCTTCATATAGTTGACCTGCCGGATAGGGATAGGTTTCAACCAAATGACGTTTGTATAATTTACCCCACGCGCAGATGCTGATTTTGTTGTAACAAATTTGAGTCAACGCTTCAACGGGAGATAGCTTTCTGTCGGTCTCCGCTTTTTGTGGGATTATGGGTTCGGAACCGTCCCAAAACAACACGCGTTCCGCAATAGCAACAACCACGTCGTGTTTTTCCGCCAAATAAACCAAATATTCGATATAATCCGACGAAACATAGTCATCGGAGTCAATGAACGTGACATATTCGCCGGTTGCGATTTTAACACCTTCGTTTCGAGCGGCAGACAAGCCGGCATTCGCTTGATGAATGACTTTGGTATTCGGATGTGTTTGTGCATAAATATCGCACATTTCTCCGCAGGTATCGGGAGAACCGTCATCTACGAGAATCAACTCGAAGTCACGATAGGTTTGTTTATCGATAGAATCCAAGCATATCGGCAGATAGGTTTCCACACGATAAACCGGAATGATTACACTTACTTTCGGCATTCAATTATATCTCCTTTGATGATGGTTAACCGACAAATTTCACAAGAAGTCGGTACAACCACGGTGCTTTGCACGCCAACACGTCCACCATTCTTTTAGGGAAGCTTTTTGATTTGTATATTGTTCTCAAGTCACCGGAGGTCATTGCCTTTAAGTCGCGTTTGCGTTTGGCGAGGTCATAACGGAAACGAAGAATACGAGCCGTCACGATTTCGTCATATCGGCGGTCGGTTGCTTCGTTGAACACCGTCAACCCATCGATAAAACGCAAAATAGTTTTTTCACGGTGAGCGGCATTGTCCATTCGGGAAGTCCAAGAGCCGACGGCGTGGTTGCGGTATACCGTCATCGCGTCTGCGATCATATGAACCTTTCCGCTCATTGCGGAGTGAATGGCGATTGCATAATCTCCCGCGGGGAAGGAGTTTTTCCATTCGGGAAGATTTTTATAGACGTCGGTACGAATCATGATCGTTCCGAACTGAAAAATTCTGCCTTTGCGCTCCAATATTATTTCTTCGAGCGAGAGGTCTGTATCTTGTTGGATTTTACAACGGTTTTCGGTTTTCCCTGTTTTCATGTTCAACCATACGCAAGAACAAGCACACAAGGAGTAATCCGGATGAGTGCTGAGAAAATCATATTGTTTTTGAAGCTTCAAAGGATCGGTCCAATAGTCGTCACCTTCACAAAAGGCAAGAAACTGTCCTTTTGCACGAGGGAGATTGAAGGTCTGGGAAATTTTGACACCCTTGGAAAATTGGTTTTCTTGTTGATATATCGGTTTGATGATATCGGGGTATTTTTCTTCGTATTCCCTTATGATTTCAGCCGATTTATCTGTCGATGCATCATCGTGCACCAAAACTTCAAACGGGAAATCGGTCTTCTGTTTAACAAATCCTTCCAACGCGTCGCGAACATAACGTTCGTGATTGAATACGTTGCAAATAATGCTGACTTTAATATCCTGAGACATTCTTTTTCTCCTTTATCAGAAGCACCATAGATACGGCATGGTTTGACTTGCGTTACGAATCGCATAAAATGCCAACCAATACATAAGCGCGATACCGACGATTATGCCTCTTGTGATCCAGTGGGTTTGTTTGTTACAACGGGCATAGGTGCGATCAAAAATACCAATCGTCACAATGTTTTGCAACGAAAAATATGCGGCGATTCGTTTGCCGAATACGATGAAGGCGGTGAGCTGTTGGAAAATCAAATAGCAAGCCGTGCACACCAAGAAATATTGCAAAAGCGAGTCGGTTTTTTTCAATCTATGGCGCAAACGATATGCCATTACAAGCTCGAACACCAACAACAAAGAAACAATGCCGGCATAAGATCTTGATTCGGTAACCATATAGAATTTATATTTATCGCTCAAGATCCCTACAAAAATCAATAGCTGACACAGAGGTTTAAACAACAGTACACCGGAGCCAAGAGCCGTCACGATAAAACGTTGACGTTCTTTTAACGACCAAACTCGTTTTTCACCGAAAAATTTGCGTCCTCGGAATTTATATCCTCCGACGGTATATTTGCCGTACATAATATAGTAAATAGCCAATGCGCCGAATGCCAACAACGCGGTGGAGTGGATTAAAGATGCTATAATAACCACGACAGAATATCGACGGAATTTCTTCTGCTCGATATCCTGCAAAAACGCAAAAATTAATGCCATCGCCATATATTGACGCATGATGTTGAGCGAATGATTGAAGAAAAGCAAGTAAAATAAGGTTATAACCAATAGCGGATCTGCGTGCTTTTTCATTCGGAAAGCACCGATATATACCCCCGTGATGATCCATGCATGAGCAAAGAACAGGAATAGTCGAAACCAACCGGTCGTTTGCGCAATTGTTCCCAAGAAAATGGCAAACAACGGCTCGGTCCAGTTTTTAAGGTTCAAATATTCCCACAGTGAGTCCGCAGCCATGGCGGTCGGCCAATATTGTTGGTTGTGGACACGATAGTTTTCCACGTCGATACCGATACTGTAATCGCGCAACCCGGCCAATATGACGGGCAAAGCGATACTGATGACCATATATGTAATTTTTTTGCGGTGGTCTGTTTGTTTCAACGCTAAATAGGCGAGAAAAATCGACAGACCAAAACACACAAGATAGGTCATAAGAAGTTCTCCCAAGGGCAAAATTCGCCGGAAGGCACAAATACCCCATAATATACTTATTCTATTTTCCAGTATACCCTAAAAGCGAGAGTTTTGCAAGATGATTTTCGCGATAAATATACTTTAAATTTGCTTATATTTCAAGAAGTTGTTTTAAATATGAAAAATCGAAATAAACTTTTCGTTTCCGAGTCAAAAAAGAGTTTTCTTTTTGAATAATAGCACATTTCATCCTCGGTTCTATCAATTGCGCCGATTTTAGATTTAAGAAAGACTTATCAGAAAAAAACCTCGGAATCTTTTGACCCCGAGGGTTTTGTGAATTTTGTAGAGGTGACATTGAGAGGGAATCGCGGAGAAATCCCCCTGACAAGAAGAAAAAAGCCCGAGGTAAATCCTCGGGCTTGAAACGTTATGTTTTATCCAACAAGTAAGGTTTCGTAAAACCTGCACTCATCCGAACGGATAACGGTCGGGTGTGAAGGGCGTATCCTCACAAGTCATCGCATCGCGAGACAACGGATATGCATCCTCGTACAAGCAGAAGCCAACACCATAGTCGTCTTGACGATTTCGTGTGATAAGCTCTTCCCGCTTTGCCACGGTCGTTTCGCCAATCAAATATAAATATTGAATTTCCGCCCATTTTGCCATGCCTTCATAAATCAGCAAACGTTTGCTCTTGGGACATTTTTTAAGGTTTTTATTGTTGTCCCAATGAGTATATTGCCAAATGTGCGTTAATTCATGAGCGAAGGTTGCAATCAACGAAATTCGAGGAGCGCCATTTTCTAAAATGATGCTATATTTCTTTTTCTTGTTAATGGCAACACCCAGAATCAACATGCTTTGGCTATCGGCTGTTCCTAAAGGCATTCCTAAACGTTTTTTAAGTTTTCTTTCTTCTGTAACTTCAATAGAAACAGGCACATCGATTGTTGCAGCAAAGAAGTTTTCCATGTTCAAAGCAACTCTTTGACAAATTTCTTCCGCTTCGGATTTGGTTTTCACGATAGAGCTACTGCAAGTCGTGCAGCGCATACGACCATCAGGCAAACGATAAAATTCGACACCTGCGATTTCTGCTCCGCAATAAGAACAATACATTTGATTGTTTTTGCTGCTGTCTGACTCGCGAAAAACTTCAGAATCATGTTTTCCTTCTCTAGCTTGGCGGAGTTCTCCTCCATCAAAGCCCAAAAGATTCAGAAAGTTTTTGGTTTCTTGCAAATCTAAAGGCGTGCTGCGTTTTCCTTCGCGATATTTAAGATAATATCTTTCGTGGTAAGGAACCTCAGCTTTGGTATTAGATTCAGCAACATCAACCTGCGAAGTTGTTTCTGCAGTTTCGGTTTCTTCAACAGAATCGAATTCGGTAGCATCAACCTGCGAAGTGATTTCTGCAGCTTCGGTTTCTTCAACAGAATCGGATTCGGTATCATCAACCTGCGAAGTGATTTCTGCAGTTTCAGATTCTTCAACAGGAGCATCCTGTTGGAGTTCTTCGGATATAGAGTTGAAATCACTCATTCTCGCTCACCTCAACTTCGTTTTGTGATTCATCAAGATCTGTTACATCATCTTTGGAAGAATCTGCATCGTCCTGCGCTTCGTCAGCTTCGATTGCTTCTTCGGAAGAATCTGCATCGTCTTGTGCTTCGTCAGCTTCGATTGCTTCTTCGGAAGAATCCGCATCGTCCTGCGCTTCGTCAGACTCGATTGTCTCTTCGGAAGAATCTGCCTCAGAAGGTTGATTTTCTACCGCTTCTTCGGTTTCAACCTGTTCGTCAGCTTGTTTCTGTTTCTTAGCAAGTTTTTTCGCTTCTTTTTCGGCCTGTCGTTGTTCTTTTTCGGCCTGTTTTCTTTCTTTTTCAGCTTGTTTTTTCGCCTGCTTTTCAGCTCGTTTTGCGGCTTTTTCGGCTTTCTTGCGTTGTCTGGGAGTTAGATTGTCGCCATCCTCCGATGTGGCTCTATCAGAATTATCTTTTGCTTTTTTGTTTTTCTTGAATAATCCTTTGAACCAGCTTGCGATTCTGCCGAAAAATCCTTTTTTCTCTTTTGTTTCGCCATCTTCGGCATAAACATCGAATTGAGCAGAGTCGTTATCGGATGTGGGCGCGTCTTGTTTGCGAAGACTTTCTTCGATTTGTTCGTCATTCCAAGCAAGATAATCTGCAATTATTTGGAAAATACGCTCGATATTACGTTCGACAGCAATCAATAGACCGATGTCAAGTTGGCTATCTTCAAGAATGAAAATACATTTATCTGTATTTTCGACTTCTTCTCCAAACGCAAGACTATAAGTCAACGGAGCATCATATTGTCCCGGTGTTACCGCCGAAATGAAAGGTTGATTTTCTGCAAACAAAGTCACAAAGATTTCGTTTAATAGATTGGTTAATGTCATTCTCACAGAATCTGTGAAAGCATCACCAAGCTTGGAAAAATCGAACTTTAAGATTTGTTTATGGAAATATTCGCGTTTAGGAACGCCATTTACCATAATCACATCGCCGTCATCAAAATCATTATGGGCGTGTAGTTTCCAATATCCGGGAGTTTCGACACTGAAATCGGCAAATTGATAATGAATGTCAATGTTATTAACCGATTTCAACGCACCCATAGAAGAGCTATCTTCTATTTTATGCAAGGTGTAATTACGAATTTGACGATATGCCAATCTGCCGCCGATATGTTCTGACGCACGACGTACCAAAATACGGTTATCCGTGGCATTAGAAATCATTTCGTAATATTTACCATTAAGGGTGAAGAATTGTCCGGGCAAGTATTTTTGATATACGTGACCCTTCAATTCGGTGCCGATATAAATATCTCTGTCTTCTTGCTCAGCAATATAACTTGCATTTTGCAAATCGTTCAAGATGATTCTTGAAAAGTTTTCATTTTCGATTGTGTAAACACTTTCGAATTTTCCGCTTTCAATATCATATGCACGTGTGAAAAGTATGGTCGAATCTTTTTCGAAGGAAACGTCAACACCAAAACTATTCTTGAACGAAAGAATTGCGTTTCCGTCCTTATCTTTGGTTTCTTCTTTTCCGAATATTGTACAAATTTCTTCCCAAATTGCGGAAATGGGATCTTTTGTATCGATATTCAACATAACCAATTGTCGAAGAAGAACTTCTTCTTTGACAGAATCAATACACAACAACAAACACAACGTCAAAATGGAATTACGTTTTGTACGTGCGTAATCGGCTGTAATATACGGAATTGCCTTGGCATCCGTTAAAAACAACTTCGAGTTGCTTGACATATATTCTCGCAACATATATTCCGAAGATATGACGTTTACGAATCCTTGTTGTTCTGTGACTGTAGCGAAATTTCTTCGTGTTTCAAACAAGTTATTACGGTCATCTTCGACAGTAATAAACGAATTATCGCCGACACGTTCGTCACACATGTTTATAGATGTGCGGAAACATTTGTCAAAGGTTTCTTGGTTGGTGGGAAGTTGCGCATAATTAAGCAAATCATAATAATATTGTTTTGCTATCCAATGAACATCGCGCACCGGGTATGCTTCGCTACCATACCAAATGGTTTTTTCCACTTGGTTTTTTAATGCGACCATAGAAAATTCGGTACCCATACCCAAAGATCTGGATATACCCGGCAATATTCTATGTTGCAAATAATCCTCGTCGGAGGTCCAATACATATAGGAACTCATGCCATGAGGATATTCGGTGGCGGAAACTTCGGTGATGTTGGTCATTAAAATATGCGAAAGAGCATCTACTAATCCATCGCAGTTGCGGTCGACCGAACAGAATGTGATGTCGCGTTCTTTTCCGCAACATTTAACAAGCAAGTTCAATCCTATTTGAGCAGTGGTAACCAGTTTGGAAGGTTCTACCATAAACACAAAGGATACTTTTCGGAGGAACGCAAGGTTGTTTTTGTGAATATCCAACGAATGAACGCCGGAGCGTGTGATAATTCCGATGTCGGGAAGATCATCCTCGTTGGTTTTTTCGCCGGTGATGACTCTTATTTTCCAAAGATCGGGAATGTTTGAAATTCCTTTCATACCTTCGGAACTCCATTTGAGAAGATCATCCTCGGTTCCGTGGCGGCCCAATACAATGAGTATTTTTCCGCCGGTGAGTAATTCGCGGTTCATTGCATAGAAAATGTAGGGGTTCAGTTTGTCATAAAACGGAGTGTTAAACAACAAACTTTTGCCAACGGATAGGTCGTAACCACAACGAAGATAGTCTACGTTGGGTTTCAATCCGTTTTCCATTTTATTGCGAATGAACATAGCATAGTTTGCGCCGATATGCTTGCCATTTTTCTCGAGATCAACCAAAATATCTTCGAGGGCGCCACCCGTCATTCCGCCGTTGTTAACGGTGGTTCCTTCTGCCGCGAGTTTGTCTCCAAACAATAATCTCAACGGTTTACGCAAAAGCGGGTACATTGCAATATGGCGAGCAGAATCCGATTGCATTTCGAATGATGCCTTTTTTTCGTCTGCGCTTATGCCGTCAATAAAGAAGGCCAATTCGCCAATAATTATAACCGCAAAAACCGGATAGAACGGTGCGCTTATCAAGTTATTCATGCACAAGCCGCAAGAAACGAACAGAGCCACTCCGGATATGAAACAGCTTCCGTAATATGCAACTTTTATGAAGGTACGGGCCTGACCGTAATGTTCCTTGATATACCAGCAATCGTCCAATTCGTCGTAAGAGTAGAACAATTCTACCATCGAACGCACAAACGTATTCTTGGGAATCTTTATTCTTCCGATTATTAAAGTCAAAATGCGTTTGGCTATTACATAAAGTACAAGCGCTGCGGTATTGAACAATACCAATTCAAGATAGATACCCCAACTTGTATAAATATCGCGGATAAAATTCCCGACCATAGGGAGGTGTATCTTATCGAATAACACAGCAACCAAAATGAACTTATCATAAATGAATGCCGCCAACTTATCAAGAAATATCAGCAACGTGACACTATATACAACAGCAATTATAGGCATTGGATATTGTCGGTTGCGGTTTTCTTTTTTTACGTTGGATTTGCCATTAAAAAATGCAAACAGCACGAAGGGAAGAAATGAAATAACAAATTCTATCCAAAACAGAATATTACTTTTCATATATTCCCTCCATTCTCACTGAAATACGTGTGACATAACTTGACGGTACGGATACAAAATTACCGCCAGAAATAAATTCAATTTGACGTTTATCCCCAGCAAGGAACGGTGCGGGATATTCAAATTCTAAGGCTTGATCAAAATCATATTCATAGGGACGACACATGGTTTCATCACAGAAAGTAGAACGATCGCCAAAATAGTCTCCGTAATCTTCAAGAAGTTGTGCACGTCTTTTCTTGATATCTTCTTGATGTTTTTTACGAATGCGCAAACTTCGTGTATATACATCCAAGTTTTGTGTTGCAAATTTTCGGACCGCATGACCTCTGCGCACATTCGAGGAAGCACTTAAATATTTAGAGAATCGTCTCAGTGATGATTGAATGTCGTTTATGATTTCGTGTACAGTATCGTTGTACGCTTTAACAGCTTTTATTAAAGCCGTTCGTAAGAAAAACAAGGTTGCAAGCAAAATGATTGCGAGGATACCTGTCATTGAAAGACACAGGACCACCGCTGTGCTGACCGTTTTGAGCGTGTTGTGGTTTGCAAGGAGGAATGGCGAGAAGCACATTATATATAAACCAATGCAAATTGCACTCAAAATCATTACGGTTTTTTTGGACATACGACCGCTAATGGCCTTTTTGATTTTCTCAGACTCACTTGATATGCGTTTGTTGTGCTTAGATACGTCTGTAAAATCCGGGGGCACAGATGCAATCATTTCATCTTCTTCGGAATCGGTATAATCGCGAATATCGTCAATCTGTAAGGGCGTCAAACGACTGATGTTGATATCAAGCATATCATCAAAAGTAGCCATCTGGTTTACGCTTTTCCTAACAGCGCGAGATTGTTGCTTCGCAATATACGCAAGAGCCTTTTCGGACTCGCGAAAACTACTGTTCCATTTATGGTATTCATTTTGGGGACTATCGAAAAATAAACCATAATCCTTTTCGGCAAATACCTTTTCGAAATCGCATGATTCGTCCAACAACACAGGTACATCTTTCGGTGTACAAAACATTGCTTCGGCGGCTTTGTCTGTGAGATCAGCCGGGATTTCTCCACGAATCTTTTCCATTTCGGCTTCGATAACCTCATACGTTGACGACAACTTCTTGTCATAAGAGGTTACCATCGTACATAACGGAGCGTCGTCGGTTTCGACTTCAAGTTGATATAGACGTCTTGCCTGCAACGCGCTTCCGGGAACCGGATTGGAAATAAAGATTAGAGTCGAAGCCAAAAATCTAATATAGTCGGTACGATAATCGCGATGGTGTTTAGGTAGCAAATCAAACACCATAAAGCGCATCTTATCGAAATACATATTACGATCAGCGAATTTTGAATATTCGCTATCTTGATATATGTTCCAATAGTCTTCGGGATCGAAATAACTTTTTTCCGTTGTACGAATGGAAATGCATTGTATTTCCGTCGGAAAGGCGATATTCAAAGTATTTCCTGCGAGAAACTCTCTTCGAATATTTTCCTTCACGCGCAACTCGTTTTTATATTGACTTTTTTCGAGCAACTCTAATCTCGCACTGGGTTTCAAACCATTTTGGTCGAATTGTTCCATCGCCCAATCTTGAACACTCTGTTTATCCTTAACGTCGTTGAGGATATAGTCTTCGGGTTTAAAACACAACCATGTGGACAATTTTTGAAGCGGATTCGTTAGAGCGCTTCTATAAATTTCGGTTTTTTTAGTTGCCACTTCGTCATAGTGCTTTTTCCACTCATTTTCCCATAAATCCCAAGATTCATCCTTGTCGGGTTGGGCTTTGGGAGGAGTCATAGCGGAAACGGCACTGTAATCGACGATATCAAAGGGGTTGCGCATCTTTATGCTATCGGAAGTCACGGGATTAATTATGACTGCGCGCCAAACCTTTTTTCTTCCAACGGCATCCAGCAATCCCGGGACAGAATCGGCAAGATTCTGTCCCATCGGATTCCAATAACAAAATGAGATTTCCTTGTTTTTCAGAAACGGTTCAAAAAACAGCTTATTATCCTGCTGTATAGCATCAATATGTTCTTTTTCAGCTATTAAAACTGTGAACAAATTCATCAACTCCGTTTCTTTTTATTATTTGCCAGTTTCGCTATCCTTAAACTCTTTTGCAACTTTATCCAACAATGCTTCATAATCTTCGGGTTCGGGAGCGGACAAAATTACATCTCTAATCTTTCTCTGAATGATGTCGATAACGAGGTTTTCGTGTGCAGCGGGAGCACGCAATTTGTCAACATAAAGCTGATAGTTGCGCTTCAAGAGGTTAAGCTCGTCTGTCAAACGAGTACACAATACAAACTTCGCATCTTCTTCTTTTTCCCACTGACAATATTCTTCGCGGAATACATCAATAACAGCTTCTACCATAGCGGTAATTTCAGAGATGTATCTAGCAGAGTTAGGAGATGTACAGTAATACATCAAGGGGATTGCAAACAAGCTTGTAGCGTTTTCAACGTACAATTTGCCGTCGTCTTCGCGTTCAGCGGGATTCCAGCTCTTGTCGTTCTTGATGCGGTTCACCTTGTTTTCGCGGATTTTATCTCTCAATGCATCCAAACTGTTTTGAGTGCCGTCGCAGTTATCGTGAGCTTTAGCTTCGTCGCAATCGGGAAGCATATGCAACAAGTTGAATGTGGACATATCCTTGAAGAATTCTGTATGTTCATAGTTACAGTTCTTCGCTTCGCTCATCGCTCTCTTACGACTCTTGATGAGGTTGATGTCTTCGACAACTTTAGAATTTACATACAATGCATCCAAAACTTCGTAGAATTCATCACACAAGGTTCCGTTAGGAACGGTCAATTCAACGTCGCGGTTGTTAGAATCGCGATACGAGAAAACTTTCTTGCCATTTGCTACAGCAGACAAAGATCTTTGCTGGATTGCGTTGTGGATGAGACCATAAACAAAGGCTTTATGTACTTTGCGAATTACTTGGTCTTGATAGTTGAAGTCCAATTCAGGCATACTCTTGATGGAGTCCCAAGCCTTATCAATGTGCGTAGAAATAGCAGCATTCTTGGTGGAGTCAGGACCAATTAAACGAGAGTAGTCGGTATATGCCTTGTGATAGGTTCCGGCGTTCTTCTTACCGGTTTCGGTTTCGAACGGAGCCGCAAACTTCTTCAATTTATCGGGAGTGAGGTTATAAAGTGCGTTGTAGAAACGAATTTCATATTTAGAAACTGTATCTACCGCGTCACCCTTGGGCATGAGGTCCTTAACATTGAATCTGCGGTTATCCAACAAGCACTTGTTGTACGCACAAACTTTGATTTCTCTGGGTTCTTCGTTGGTTGCACGTTGAACCGAAGGAGCGGCAATACGAGCACCCATAGCGATGACTTCCTTGATGTGGCGTTCTGCATCTGCTATAGTAACCTGTTCGAACACCTGAGTATCGCCGTTGTTTTCATTGCGCAAACGGATACGTTCCTTCAAGCGCTGTTCGAGTTCGATAGCGCCGATGATATCACGATCGATATCGTCGCATTTTTCGTAAACGCTGTTCTTGAAGTATCCCATCAAGATGTCGTCGAATATATTGACACGACGGTCTTCTTCGATATATCCGCCACCGGTATTATCAAGTTCCATCTTGAATATTGCGTTTTTCTTAACAGCGTCGAAGATACTACCATTGATGTCGGAATTCAACATGGTTGTTTCTTTTTGAGCCTTCTGGAGAGAGAAGGTGCTCAATTCTTCCAACAAGTCTTTGGTTGCGCAAATATTCATGAAGGAATCGCCCTTCTTGTAACGAAGTTCGTCAACCAAGTCGATCTTCTTGCGGCTGAGGTCCTTAACCTTGTAAACAAAGGTGTTGAAGAAGGTTTCAAACTGTTCGATAAAGGCTTTAATGTATTCATATGCCTTAACATATGCAGCATGAACAGCGACAGCTTTGCAGTATTCTTCGAGTGCAGCAAAATATCCGGGGATATCGTTGTTTGCTTCATCGTTAAGAGCACTGTAACCCTTAAATTTATCAAACAAACCTACATTTTCTTTTTCGAGTTCGCCGAGAGCTTCTACGCCGAACACCTTTTCTTTGACAAACTTGAATTCATATTCTTTGTCTTTATAGTTGTCGATGTTTTCTTTAGCGCGAAGGTGTGCTTCACTCTTAACTTCTTCGGTGAAGTTGTCAAGCAAACGATACAAAACATAACGAGCTGCACAAGGATGGAAAAGTTCACCCTGAGCGTTGCGCATAAGGCTTTCAATGCAATAGGTGTCTTTAATTCCGGCTGTGGGCTGTTCGTTGGTGAATTGAGCTTCTACCCAACGACTTACGATGCCTTCGGAGAGGGGAGAACCGTCCTTGCTTTGTGCTTCGACAATGTCACGATATTGGCTCAATGCGTTAACAGCATCTGCGATTTTGTTTTCGCTTTCGCCAAACGAGGTGTTGCTTTCGAACTGTTTAGCAGCATCATAGCAAGAACCGAAACGTTTATCCTGCAAAACAGTGAAGTATGCCTGATTTTCGAAGCTTGTCTTGAAACGCTTAATGCGTGCATCCAATTCTTCAAGTTCGTAGGTGTTGATAAGGTCTTTAGAGAAGGGATCCTTTGCGTTGACCATGGTATCGCAGAAAACTTTACCATAAGAATCCCATGTGGACATAGGTACACCGCGCTTCTTTTGTTCTGCTCTATAAGAACGCACCGCGTTGTCGTATTTTGTCCACTTTGTAGCATCGCCTTCGCCACCGATACTGTCAATAGCGAGGTCATAAGAAACATAATCTACAATTTTTTCATAAGGATAACGGATAACACCGGCACCGATACCACCGAAACGGTTACGACCATAGTTGCCGGGTTTGGTCATTTCCTTAATAATATTATCTTCTACAGAGAATGCCTGTTTCTGCATAGGACCGATATTCTGTTCGTAAAGCGCCTGAGCTGCCTGCTCGACATATTGATCCTTGCTGATCATAGTGCTGTCTTCGGCGTCTTGACCATCCATAAGGAAACAGAAGTCCATCGGCAACAAGGAGAGAGCTTTTTGGTTATCCGAGCCTGCAATAGATACGTTTACATGGAGGTTGGAGAACTGCTTCAAGTCTTCGTCCAAATCGATAAAGCCCGAGCCCTTCATCATGAATGCGTTCAATTCTTTGATTGTAGCATAAGCATTGCGTGCTTGGCTATCACGTTCGGTCTGAGAATCAATTACGCTGTCCAAAGTTTCAGGCAACAAAATGAGAGAACGGACAATCAAGCTTGTGTTAGGATATTTTGCCTTTACATAGTCGCGAATAAACATACTTAAAGGGAGAATAATACCGGAACCGGTACCACCCGATGCAGTAGAAGCAATAACAACACGCATTGCCTGCTTCATGTCTTTACCGGTCTTGCGGAAAAGATCATCGATGGAGTCATATAAAGGACGAATCTTACCGGTTTTGATGGTAGCGTTCAATGCCAATCTGGAAATTGCACGAACCTGACCAGCACCCTCGGAAACGGTCTTATCATACATAACTGCATTTTTAGGGAACCATTTCTTACGAGCTTCTTCGTCGTAATCCAAATAACTGCCTACGGTTTGAGTATTGGATGTTTGCACCCAATAAATTTTAGATTTGCCGTTAGCAACATCGGAGAGGTCGTTTACGTTGGTGTCCAAGCAAAGGAAGTTTATGTTTTCCTTTTCTTCGGGAGCACACAAATCCGCAACTTTTTTCACGATTTTACAACCGGTACCACCTACACCGACGAACAATGTAGGAGCTGCAACTTCATTGGGCTTTAATTTTTCTCTTTTGAATTCCATGGTGGTTTCTCCTCTATTTATTTCTTTTTAAAATTCAATCTTGTGTTTACGTTAAAGGTTTTCTTTACACCGGCGGAAGTAATTGTGCCGGAATAAACAACAGGAACACCGTGTTTAAGATTAAGCGGAGCTTTGGACACGGGTTTGCGCTCTAACACATTTTTATCGTTAAGTACATATCTTGCGCTAGCGATAGTGGCGCTTTCGATGTTGGCGTTGCCGATTTTTTTAACCACACCGGGATTTACAACTTCTGCATAGCGTTTTGTCTGTTTTTTATACAAATAACTTTCTTTACCGGGCTTTGCGGGGAAGGCGAGACCAATCTTGTTGCCGCCATATTTAACAACGACGTCCGAAGCAGAACCGCTGAAATTACAGAATTTTGTAACATCTTCGCCATCGATAAGCACTCTGCTGTCTCTCTTGGAAATATGAGCATGTTTAGGCATAACTCTAATATGCAAAATTATCCAAATGATGATTGCCAACAACAATAGGAACAACAACGCTGCTACCCATTTAACCCAAAGCGGAAGATCGCTGAGAGTGACTGCTTGAGTCGCTTCTGCATAGGTCTTTCTTCCGATTGCATCCTCATACGATGCGGATGCGGTGATTTGATAGTCTCCCTCTTGGATTCCTTCCGTGGATAAAAACTTGATTTTATATTCGGAAGATTGCGGATTGGGAGTTAGTTTGTATTTTATACCGTTGCAATCCATCGTCAACTTGACAGAAGCGAATTCTTCTTCAGTCAAAGGCTTTCCGTTAATGGTTAGCTTTACAATAGCTTCGGGATTTTCTTCAATTTCTTTAATGACGATATAGTCGTTGGGTATAGATAATTCCAAGCCCAACTTCTTAAGATCAGAGTTTATCGTGTAAGTAAGATTGCTTCTTGTTTGCGAAGGGTCGCTACCTTTTTGAGTGTATTTTGCGGTTATACCAACCTTGAATTCACCTGTCGCAGTATCTTTGGGTGAATTGGGATTCTTATGGTGCAAAGTTAATATATAGTGATCGTCTTTAAGTTCTTTTTTGATCTCAACGGCACTCTTTTCAGAATTCCATGTCAACTCTGTACTTTCAAGTTCGGAACCTGTCAAGAGCTCGCCCTTATAATAAACTTTTGCAATAAACGGCGATCCGCCTTCGAGGTTAAGTAGCGAATAGTTTTCGTCGCCACCGGAAATTTCCAATCTTAAGTCTCCGGCAGGTCGTGCTGCTACTTTTATACCACCCGACGGCCATCCAAAGTCAGAAGAGTCTTTTGAAATGGTGTACCCACTCAAATAAGTTACGGTCAAATTAGCATCGAAGGAATCTCCCATGTTTAAGGTAAGACTAACTTCTCCGCTGGAGCCTTTTTGACTGATAGGGTATTCTTTACCATTAATGCAATAGCTTCCTTGATATACCGGTTCGCCGAGCAGGTCGGAGGAAATCAGCTTTCCTGTTTTTGCATCCTTCATACCGAAGCTGACTTTATATTCACCTTCGTATAATGCATCGGGGTCTACCTCGTTGCCGTCCGCATCTGTAAATACGAAATCCAAATCGGCATCGGGCTCATAGTATACTTCGACACTGCTTGCGTTGCCGGAATATTCAATCGTGTAATTTCCTGCCGCGCAATCAGTATATGTAACCATCATGCCTTGCAACGACGTATCGGGAACGGCTTTCAGATTGCCTGCGCCCACTGTTGAATATTTTGTCTGTTGCGAACTCACCTTTTGAGAATCGGAAATACCGTTGACTTTTAAATTTGATATGTTTTCGCCTTGTACAAAAACAATCAATTTTTTCAAAGACATATCGAAATCGATTTTTTTGCCCGAAATTCTATTTTTAGGCAATGTATCTCGTCCGAATATTTGGTTGCACATGAGAGTTAGTGTCGATAATACGTCTTCGGTATTAACGACTTTCTTTTTCACGAAATATTTGGATTCAGCGAGACTGGGTAGAGCAGCCTGCGAGCCGATCCCCAAATACATAATGGTTAAGTCTTCGCCGGCCTTTTTGAAACGTTTATCAAGAACGCCTATTGTGTCTTTGCACTTCTCGTCGTTTTCAGTAAAAACGTCACCGTCGGTTAAAACAACCAAATATTTTTTGCCACCGCTTATCTTTTGCAATCCGTTTATTGCACCGTCGATACTTTCTATAGGTGTAAGACCGGTTTCAATTGTGAAGATTTCGCGAATCTGCGATGCTTGAGAGGGGCTCTTGATTTCAAGAGGAGATTCCATCGAGTATATCTTGTCACCAGATTTACCAAGCTTAATCGGGTGCATTGGATATATTTGCAATGTATCGCCATCGTTAAGCATGGATGCGAAAACTTCCATAGCATACGTGGCTCTGCACCATTCCAAGACTGGCTTTTTATCCAGCATGTACATCGAACCGGAGTTATCGAAAACGATTGCGATGTTACGCGATTCGGTAGGCTTGCTTGCTGCACTGACGTTGCAAGGAACGATCGGCAACATAAGCAACAAAAATGCCATCAAGACAGAACAAATCCACCTTATTTTGTTGTGTTTCATCGTCATGACCACCATCCTTTGTGATGAAAAGGTTTTTCGAAATATGAGCTACATGTCTCGATATTCGATTTTACTAAAATTTTAATATCATTTTACCATATTAAAACCAAAAAAACAACACTTTTGTACATATTTTGTCAAAATTTGACAAATATTTTTTTCACAATTGAGCGTTTTAAATCACGAGAAGATTTTTCGATAAGGATTGTTTTTAGAAAGACGATAAACATAAGAGGGTTTCTCTTTTGCAAGCGATCTCAGGCGATCTTGTTATTAATAAACGCACAAAACCCCTGGAGTTTAAAATCCAGGGGCTTTGTATTTTCTTTGTTGTTCACAATGGCTTTTCGAAATAAACAATTGCGAAGAATTTATTGTACGAATAGATGGTAGAAATCCATTAATCTAATTTCAACACGACCTTTTCCGATTCCATAATGACCTTGTTTTCATCATACAAATCAGTAATGCGGAATATTACTTCCATTTGCTTTGGTCCATCAGGATCGTCTGTGCTCGTATCGTTTGAAACCTCAAGTAGCGAACATTGACCTTTGCCGGCAACGCCGGAGCCCATATTACGTTCATATGACGTATTTTCGTTCGGTTCGATAATCGCAGAAACTTTTATGTCATGTTCAGTTTCGTTAAATACAGTAAACTTCCATGAAGATTCGCCGGGGAAGTTTTCGATGCGAATACCGTTTTTCTCCCAAACGGTAATGCCTTTTTGCACAGGATTTGCTGTTCCGTGGGTGTCGAGTTTCACATCGAACCAGTAATAATCATATGTATACGAAGCCCAATTGTTATTTTTTCGTACACCAAGCAAAATCTTCAAGGTTTCGATTGACGGATTTGTTGCGGGTTCCAAACGATATTTCGAAATATCGCTGATCAGATAACTATAACAACCGCCCGGCACTGTCACAGGGCTATTCATTTTTGTACATACATTGTTTAGCGTTGCTGCAGAAATCGCTACGACCTGCTCTTGTTGAGTTAAATTTTCAACTTTATATGTCATGTATAAGGAACTGTCATCTGAATGCAACGAACCTGCACAAAGCAAGGTAAGACGTATTTTTTCATTTTCGAAAACAACTTGTTCTTTTGCAACAGCATCAAACCCTGGAGTTGTTAAATTGAAATAACCGATATTTGTGGTTCCGAGTGGCCAAGCATCCGTCATATCAACCGACACCAAAAGATCGGGAAACAAAACCGCGCCTTCTTCTTCTGCGCTTACTAAAAAGCGAATTTGTTTCAGGTCTTTCAATTCAGGCAAACCATCATCGAAATCAAACGTCCCTACATAGTTGAGCTCACTGACAAATTTACCGGGTTCAACGGTCAAATAACAAAATTTACTATCGTACAAATTGTCGTTGATTAAAAGATCAACTGTCTTAACTTGGACATTATGGTTGCGATTGTTTTTCACTTTCAGTGCATAAAATGACTCGCCGTTCCAACTTTTTTCAACGGATATATAAACTTCGACACCGTTTTTCTCGAATAGAAGTTGTTCGCGCTCGCCTTTTTCCCATTTGGCGGTTATATCAGGTTCTTCTTTGAGTGCAAAGGTTGATTCATTTTCGGTGGATGCGCTATTGCTAGTGTCCTTATTCGAATCGTTGTTGGGATTTTCTCCATATGACACCCAATCCGTAACATATTTATCACCATTAACATCGGTGATCTCATATATGACGTAATACTCGCCATCTTCAAGCGGAACATATTCCATCTTTATATCTTCGGAAAGAGTATAACTGTATATTAGAATATTCGGCGTGGTTCTCCACTCGCTAATGGGAAGCGATTTGTCTTCGTTTGATAGTTCGTAAATGGTGCCTGCTGTTAAAGAGACATTTGCATAATTTGAAAAATCGGGCAGATTATCATATTTTCCCGAAAACAGTTCTTCGTCGGTTCCTTCGTCTTTCGGTCTCATAGCTTTCAATACGGGTTCGTTAGAAGTGCCATCAACCTCGATTAAATATCGATATCCAACATAGCCGGAACTATCATCGTTTGTGACGTTACTTTGCAAAACAGAACTGCCGACAAAACTTAGCGGTTTGCCTTCTACAACATTCATATCCGACGGAGGATAGCTACTTTCTTCTTTGCCGTCCGATATTTTAATTCCCATACCATTGAATTCAGTGTTCAACACACCGTTGGAAAAAGTAACAGCACAGTTGCGATATTGTATCCTGTAAAGGTTTGCACCTTCGCGCTTAATAATATGGCTGACTGCCGATTTGTACGTTTTTATTTGTTCTTCCGTCAACTTGACACAGTGTTTGTTTTCGTTTGATTCGATTTTTGATGTTTCATCAATCGAAGTTTGAGTTGATTCAGCACAAGCGCTTAAAATCATGCAAAAGATCACCATAAGAACAATGGCAAGTTTGATTTTTTGAAATCTCATCGTATTATTCTCCCAATTCTGCGCTTAAAAGCGCTGTTTGTGATGCTGTAAACAATATCTTTGTTTCATCAAAAGTTTTAACCTGGAATCGGACATCAATTTGTTTTGAAAGCAAATCTTCGTCCAAATCGCTAAATATGGTTACAGAACCTACGGTGCGTTGATTCGGTCCCAATCTACAGTCCAACGAAGTATAGAGACCCTTGTCGTATAGGATTCCTCCAAAGTAACTTTCCATCACTTCCAAGCAAATATCTT
This sequence comes from Eubacteriales bacterium, assembly GCA_045657245.1. Taxonomy (GTDB): domain Bacteria; phylum Bacillota; class Clostridia; order Oscillospirales; family CAG-382; genus Coliplasma. The sequence goes on from JAZOSQ010000012.1 coordinate 39,011, forward strand.
TGTCGGTAGTGTTTTCTATGACAATCTCCAATTCTCTTTCTTCAACACGTCCGCGAAGATATACGCGAACACCCTGTTCTTCCCACAAGGCATCACCGAGTTTGAAGGTTTGCTTCTTGCCGTGTTGTTCAAGCTTTACGGGGCACCACAAACAATCGAATTCTTCTGTAAGCCATACTGAATTTGAAGAAACAACGGCTAAAATAGACATAGAGTGGATTTCTGAAATCGTCCAGTCTTTCAACCAAAAATCACCGAAATACACATGAATATAGCATGCTTCTCCGGGCTTTAACCTATAGGGACCCTCATATGCGTAGAAATAACACCCATTTATTTCATATCCATATATTGCAAAATCGAGTGTTTTGTCTGATAAATTCTCCGCAAAAATATAGATAGGGTTTGAATCTTCGCTTTTTTCCGAGTATTTGCCAATACCCATTAAAGTCAATCTAACGTCTTCTGTTTCATAAATGACTTGTTTTTGGCAAAGTGCGCCTTTATAGGGAACATTAAAAGCAACTTTGTTTTTATTATTTTGGAGAAAATCAATTTTGGGCGCAAATGACATATCTGTCTTTGAAATTTGAGTTGGCCAAATAATCGCGCCGGAACGGTTATTTTCTATTTCTAATTGAATCTGCAATGTCGATAGGTTTTCTATGGCTTCGGTACACTCTACTATTCCAAAGTCAATGTGCTTATACATAAAGTCATAAGGGTTGACGTCAAAATTGACAGAGCTTGCGATAAGATTTCCGTTCACCGAAAATGTAGCGCTAACATCTATTTCAAAATCGTTTGCGTTTTCAACCTCTATAAAATATCTGGTGCCTTCACGTTGGGTATCTTTAACACACAAATATGCTTTTACTCCGTTTTCGCTTTTAAGCAAAACACGATCTTCGCCATCCTCCCAAACGGATTCGGTGACGGTTAAAGGAGCTTCTTCTTTGGTGCCGTTTTCTACACTAATGGGAAGAAGTTCGCTACAATAGCTTGTCGCTTGAGAGTCCGTAATTTCGAACATTAAGTAATATTCCCCATTCGCAAGAGGCGCGTATTCGAAGGAATATTCTCGAGCAAGCGATATAAAATTATATGTGATGTGACCGGTGCTATACCATTGGTCTAACGGCTTAATAACACCGTTATCGTAACGGGTTATATAGCGCGACTGTGCATAAACAAACTCGATGGAACCATATTGCGACAAATCCGCTTCTGCAATGCGTCCGCTTTGGACAAGGTCTTCTGTTGAAGACTCAAGATACGGAACGGTTCCCGACATTTCAATTTTTTTGGTTTCGCTGTTGAATGTCAAAAGATATCGCCAATAACATATATCGTCCGGCAAATCCTCATCAGCTATATCTGAAGGTTTATATCTTATATTGGAAAGCACAAACATACCGCTATAACGATATAATCTGTCTATTTGATCGACAACTGTTAACGGAGGGAGAAATGGTTCTTTTCCTTCAGCATATACGTAAATTGCCATTCCGTCATAGTCGGTTTTTAAAACATTATTTTCAAAAACAACGTCCTTGCTACAAAAAACCGGACGATATATATCACCGTTTTCGCGTTTCATAATGTAATATATTGCCGAACTGTAAGATTTCGCTTGTTCGTCATTTAGCGTGATGCTATAAGTAGTGTCGTTGGTTTGCTCGGGGATCAGTGATTCTGCGACTTTATCCAATTTATCGTTTTTAAGCCAAGTCTGTTCGTATTTCAATAAATATTTTTGATATTCGTCGAATAGACCCAACTCCGAATAAATACGTTTCCAATCTTTTTCATAATAGTTCTTATTAAAGAATGGATAATATAACGACATACCACAACAAGAATTTAGACTTGTTGCGTTTACCATCACCATACGGTCAATGACATTCAATAAATTATCCACTAATTGAGGATATTGAGGAGATAATTGCATTGCCATATCTTTAAGGTCGACTAAATCATATTCCGAACCGGTCGTTGCTCGCCCCAAAGCACGTGTTTCTGCTCGGTTCTTGGCGAGCAAATCATAGTAGTGCTCAACCTCACCTGAAGCGACGGAAAACAAATCGTTAATAGCCGTTTCTAATTCGGCGGCATGCGAAAGATCAACAACCGACAATGTTACGTCGTAATTATCATATTTGCGTTTAGTATAGTAGGAATCACACTCTGTCATATAGCCGTCGGTGATTGATTTCAAGAGCGTGGGTGTTTCAATCTTACCTAATTGAGATAAAAAGCTATAATTCCACCCGAAAGCGGGTTCTATTTCTTGCGATGCAATCAGATACTTTGCGTGGTCTGCCATAATACAGTTCAGCTCGGCAGAAGCCATTAAACATGCGTCAAAACCAACCCAAGCAAGTTTATTGTTATCTGAAAAAGAAGAGTTTTTTAACGCTGTTTTTATTTCTGAAAGTAATAGAGCATCATTCTCGTGAACAATATCTTTACCATATCCCATTACCGGACCATTGCCGTGATCCCATAAAATCAGCGCAAACTCATCGTTTTGGTAATTTTTCCAACAAAAATTCAAAAATGCGGTTAATTGTTCTGCATCGCCCATAGACACATTTTCTTGTGTTTCCACAGACACGAATCCTTGTTTCTGTAACGAAAGTATATTTATGTGTTCCGAACTCAGCTGTTCATTATGCCAATAAGGCGTTCCTCCGGCACAAACAACAACTTTGTTCCGTTCTAAATCGATTCCGCTTTCTTCGATTTCTCGAAGGTCGGCACTGGCTGCGCCTGCCTTGGGTTCCAAATCTGAACCAACCATATATATCATGAGAGTTGTATTAGCAGGCGATTGACCAAGGATGATCGATGATTCATTCTGCTCTTGGGAATCTGTATTTGTATTACAACCAACGAGCATAGAAAATAATATCGCAAACACAACACAAATGGAGAAGACTTTTTTCACTTATGTTTTCCTTCTTTCCTTATCGTTACAAAATTACTCGTTACATGAGGGTTCTAAATACATTATCATAATATCACAAAGATAGGTCTGGTTCAAGTTTTTTTGTATAATCTAGTGTAAAACCGTCGTTGCCATGACTTTTCAGCTCTGTTTTTTTTGTTCGATTTAAGTATATTACATTGTTTTATATTGTCTGTAATTTGGTAAGCGTATTTGCGAAACCTTTTTCTGTATACGGGACATTGTATTAATGTTGCAGAATCGGGGGTTGTTTCCTCGCCGAAAAGCACCAATACAAAGCGGGGTGAACTTCACCCCGCTGTTTCTATCCTATGACAGTGTTATTTATTTCCGTCTGTGGATTTGGATAATAAAAACTCCTTGTCTTGCGGATTACTGCAAAGCAAGGAGTTTTATATTTAATTATCTTCGATTATCGAGACAAGGCAAATGTCCCGTGCTTATTAATGTCTTAGATATGTAACCAACAGCTGAACAATCAAGAATACGGTATTAATTCCTGTAAACATAAGCATATATCGTTTGAATCCTTTGGGCTGGTGCTTTAAGAATTCTTTTAAGGTTATCAAGCTCGCCAATGAAGAAATAATTATACCCAAGGAGCCGACATTAACTGCTACCAACAAGTCTGCCGAATATGCAACATCAGTAAATTTTGAAAGGAATATAGCCGTAGGAACATTACTGATAAATTGACACGAAACAATACCAGCAGCAAGCACATTTTCGCCGCTTTCGCCTACAATGCTCTTAATAAAGTCGCTGATCGCCGTTATACGGGCAATATTGCCAGAGAATATAAAGAACACACAGAAAGTAGCCAGTAATGCATAGTCCACTTCTTTGAAGCGTTTTCTATCCATAATCAAGATGGTTGCAACAACAAGCCCAAGCGCAAGCCAATGATTTATCACGCGGAAAATGCAAAGTATCACAATAACAAACAACATTGTATACATTGCCAACAGTTTTTTCTTGATATCCGGCTTTTTGTCATTTACTAGGCGAAGTTCCTCATTTTTGACGAACATGCTGCAAATGAACAGCATCACAAGGATCACTGCAGCCTGAACAAACAGAGCCCACAGGAAGTCTAGCAGACCCATCTCATAGTAGGAGAACAGGTATAGGTTTTGAGGATTGCCGTAGGGAGTGATCATACCGCCCATATTTGCGGCAATGGTCATCATAATAAAGGTAAATGCCAAGTATTTATCGTTACCAGTAGAATGCAGAACAATATAAGCCAAGGGCAAGAAGGTAATAAGCGACATGTCGTTTGCCACGATCATATCAAAGAAATATGTACCAAACACTAGCACACGAATAACGGCTCTTCTAGTGTGGAACAAACCGATCATCTTTCTGGAGATCAGTTCAAATACCTCGGTATACTTCAGACCCGCTACAACGGATAGCATGCAAAACAAAGCAATTAGGGTCTTTTCCTCAAAGTAGCCCAGATATTTCGCATCCGGTGGAACGAAGAAACAAGTAACAATCGCTGCGACAATTGCAATGGACAGTACTACTTCCTTTTTTGCAAAAGCCCAGATTTTGCCAAAAAACGCTTTCATGATTTCCTCCACCCAGAATTAGTCATCTCGCTTATCGGAAATGCGAGCTTCCTTAATACCGTTGCGATGGCAATATGCCTGGGCTATAGAGCCCTCGTTACAGTAAACAACCACCTTTTCCTCGCAACCGTCGAAGACGCCCCATCCCAAATCAGTTACGGAGTCGGGGATAATAACGGTGTCCAAGCTGACACAGCCACGGAATGCGCAGTCATCTATCTTGGTTACGGAATCGGGAATTTCAATCTCATCCAGCAGAACACAGTTGCAGAAAGCACCTTCACCGATTTCATTAACGCTATCCGGCATCGTGATACGGTTCAGTTTCTTACTGTCGCAAAATGCCCAGTCGCTAATCTCGGTAACAGAATCAGGAATGTCATACTGCACCTCACGACTATTTGCAGGATATGCAATCAGTTTAGACTTGTTTTTATTAAAGAGCACATAGTCACTGCCATCACGTTTGTTGGGTTCAGACTTATAGTGCTTATTCTTTGGATCTACACGGACGGACTTCAAGTTTTCGCAACCACGGAAGGGAGCATCGGAAATACTCACCACAGAGGCAGGAATGGACACGGTTGTCAAAGCCTTACAGTTCTTAAATGCACTCTTGCCAATCTTACGGAGGCCGAGCGGTAGCGACACATCAACCATATTGACACAGCCATTAAATACCAAGTCATCAATCTTAGTAACATTAGCAGGGATCACAACCTTTTCCAAACCAACACAGTCGGAAAAAGCATTTTCACCGATAACGGTCAATGCAGATGGTAGATTAATCTCATTTAGACTCTTACAGGAGTTGAACACGCCGCCATACAGCTCGGACATACCGTCAGGAAGCTGGACCCGAGACAGATTAGCACAGTTTTCGAAGGCACGTTCGCCAATCTTGATGGCATCATTTGTAACCACCAATTCCGTCATGCTAACACAGTCACGGAATGCGCTTTCGCCGATGCGAGACACCTTGCCAGGAATAAACATAGATTGTAGCTTATTACAACCACGGAAAGCCTCTTCTTCAATTTCTTCCAGGCCGTCGGGCAGATTGATGATTGTCAACTGCTTTCTGTCTTTGAAAGCACCTGCGCAAACAATACGAACACTCTCGTCCACATCGATGGACTTGCCATTATCTTCACAGCGTTCCAGCTTACTAGCAGTCTCATCCAGAGTCAAACGATCCATGGTCTCTTCCGGCAAATCCTCTTTCATAGACTTCAAGAGCTTGTTCATATTATCATAGGTGCTGTGGTGGGTATTGTTGAGCAAAATCGAAAAAGCAGGGGGAACCGCGTCTTCACCTTCTAAGAAGATGGGGAACAATTTTTTTCCGTACTCCTTGGCAGTGAGGATCTCCATACCGCAGAAGGGAGAGTTCATAGAAGACTTGGACACGAACAACAACACACCTGAGCTTTTCTTAATGCGCTCACGAAGTTCTTCACGGAAATCATTGCCCACTTCGCAGGACTCATCATACCAGATACGATACTTCATATCGTGCAAGGCATCAAGAACCTTATATACTTTATCACAATCTCGGTGGGAGTAGCTCACAAACAAATACTCTTCGTCACCCTTATAGGCCTCGAACTTTGTTGTAGCATCAATATAGTTTTCAATCATTGCCTTGGCCTGAACCTTAGTCAGAGCCTGGGTCATAGTCTTTCCTTCGATCTGGAGTATTTTTTCATCAGACATTGTATGTTCCTCCTATTATTTCAATTTGGTTATTTTATATCGTTTGCCTGCGATATTCCATTTATCGCCAAGAATATCAGGTATTCTTAAAACAAGCTCTCTATCGTATACGGTCGTGTCTTTGCCCTCTAAATCCAGAGAAAGCTCTTCGAGTTTCTCATATTCGCAAATATATGGATGCATTTTTAATATCGGGCAATTATGTCTTCCCTTGCTAATTCCACTTGCTCTATATGAATAAACCTCTTCTTTGGTAGATGGTATCCAACCTTCGGTCTCCAGAAAAGCCATCCAACGATCATGCTCCGATATTGAAAGAAGTTCCAAATATTCTTCTGTATAAAACTCATTTATATTAACAGATTCGCCCTCTGACATATCTGTATAATCCAAGCCCAACAGATTTAACTTATATCGAATATGCAAAGCATTTGCACGATTAGCTCTTTTGTTCACCTCGAAAATATTATATCGTTTTAGCGCTTCGTGCAGATCGATTTGCCCCTGTGAGAAAATTTCTTCGTATGCCAAATGAACGTTTTTCGCCAGCTTTTCCAAATCTGAATCCACCAAGTTTTTATATGTATAAACCTCTTCGAGACTTCCAAATGGAGTCAAATCGTAGCTCATTTTTCGTTTCGGATTCGATTCTGCAGTAGCTAGGTTTTTGACTATATTGAATTTTGATGCTTCTTTTATATAGCAAAAAATCGGAGGACAGGAATCAAAACTAGGGCTTAACCGATAGAACAATCTTCTTAGGATTATTCCCCGATTCATAGTTTCATTGTCTGTTGGCTCGCTAACCATCACATACGTTGCATCAAGACAATTTTCGCTTATCGTATTTATTGCCTCGTTTTCGCTACTGTGATCATAGAAAACAATGTCATACCGTTCGGTGAATAAACCCGGAACTCTAACTTTCAGATCATCAATTTGTCTTTGTATATTTAGTCCAACTACGGAAATTTTCAGAGAAAATCCGCCAAGTTGCCCGCACCACGCTATCGTTCTTAGCGCAGTAATATTAACCTCGGATAATCCGTACAATAAAATATGGATTTTATCTTTTGCATACTTGAACAAAGGATATTTATCCAGAAGATTATACAAAAGCATTTCATATTCGTTAACACACTGAATATCAAGCATGCCTTTGTTTGCGGAATCTATAAAGACTGAGAAATCATCATATTTTGCGAATTGGAAAATATGAATACGCTCTTGTTCCGTAGGTTTAAATTCAGAATACTTTTCTATAAGCTGAAGAGTATAACTCAATGATGAATCTTCATTTTCGGAAATGCAGAAAAAGTAGATTTCTTTCCCTTTTTTACATTTCAAATTCAATTCCGCAATGCTTTCTTCTTTGAATATAAATCCTAATGTATTATCTCGCTCGTTATTAAGCGAATCAATTGTGCTATTTGCAAAAACAACATCACACATAATTTCTTTCAAGCTTTTTGCGAGGCATAAGGATCGTTCATTCACTTCAGAAAAAATGAACAGTGGCTTTTTGCGTTTGCTCGCCAAAAATAATTGTATCGACGAAAAACATCTAAATAGTACCGTTATTGCAGTTAGCGCAAAAACAATTGGAATCGCCAAATGCAAAACACCAAGCAAAACCATATACAAGTTGGCTAAAATGGAATTGTGGATGCCCGAGCATATAATCTCGTAATATTCCATAACGTCCGCATCAATGCTTATTACTCGCAATACGTTTATTAAATTGCCAATTAAGCCAGACACGAAATCATACGCCGACAAAAATACAGGCAAGTAAACAGTATAAACAGCACAGGATAAACATAATACAACAAAAATTACTCTTAACGAACCACTTGCTTTATCTAGATAAGCGCGTACACTAAAAGAAATCAATAAAACTGAAATTATTGCACATATTATCCAAATCATTTCTTTCTTCCTTACCTGCGTCAATATTCGCTTTTTCTATTTCGCATTTTGACATCATCATATACAAAGTTGATATTAATTTATGATATCACGCATGTAAAATATTGTCAATGAATTTCTTAATTTGTTTTAATTGTTCATATACAGAGCAAGCTCTTTCTGATGATTGTGTAAACTAAGAGCCGATACCGGGTTTGCGTTTCTATAGAACTGAGATTGGTTATGAAAGAGAATTTACTTTTCAAATGAAATTCGATATAATTCGAACACTTATATGTAGAGGTGTAAAATGTATACTCCTAAAAGTAAAAATCCTAATATCACTCCGCAAATGTTACAAAACGCATTATATATGGTATCCCTGAAAGAGGGACTCGCACATACGCAAGAATTCATTACAAAAAACATGGTTTTCGTTTAATTCTTGACGAAGTGAACAGGAAAATATTAGCCTTATCTATAAATGATCAAATTTTATTTAGTATAAATTTTGATGATATCGATACAGCTTTTTGCGTAGAAGAGAATGAAAGCAAATAATTACTCAGTATGATTGCAAAGCAGGTGAATTTCACCTCGCTTACCGCTCGGCTTCAAATCCTTGATGCAATAAAACAAAAAAGCCGTGCTTTGCACGACTTCTTTGTTTTGGCGGAGAAGGTTCGTTGCCTTCGGGTTCCTACACAGGTTTTATCATTTCTTCATCATTCTCAAGAGGTTTTTCAATTGGAAGAATCTTTTGAGAATTTTTAATTGCAAAAATTGGGCAGTTGAAAATTATTCCGTACACATCACGGACACATCAAATTGACTTTTTGCCTTGCAATTACTGCCGTTGGACACATGGACATATAGCGCTCTAATCCATTATACATCATTCTCTAAGATGTTGATGAAACCGATCACACAACAGTAATATATTTTTCTGCATACTTTTGGTAAATCGATTGATATTCGGAATTGTCTTTTTTATATGCTCGAACCGATTGGTGAAGCGCCAATGCATTTTCGGTAGATTCAAGGACACAACCTGCAATATTAGAGCAATGGTCGGAAATACGCTCTAAATCGGTAAGAACGTCTGCCCAAACAAAGCCAAGTTCGATACTGCAAACGCCCTGTTGAAGTCTTATAGTGTGATTGGAACGCAAACGGTCCTTTAATTCGTCGATAATCTGCTCCAAGGGTTCGATTGAGGTTGCGGAACGGATATCATTGTTTTCAAAGGCCTTCAAAGCCAAAGCGAGAATTTCATTGGTAGCATCGGAAATTATAGTCAATTCTTTTTTCGCCTCAGCGGAAAATTCAAGATTCTTACTTGCCATTTCCTGAGCAGATTTGGCAAGACCTGCGGTATGGTCGGATATTCGTTCCAAATCACCGATGGTTTTAAGAAGCTTTGCCGCCGTTGCGCTGTCGCGGTCATTAAGCTTTAATGCGCTTAATTTCACAAGATAATTACCGATAATATCCTCATAATGGTC